>JAVXIJ010000020.1:16216-18083 GCA_036648415.1 Christensenella sp. | reverse complement strand
GTCATCACCGCCACACACTCCACGTGTGTCGTTTGCGGGAACATATCCACGGGCTGAATGACGGCGGCGGTATAGCCGAGCTCATGAAACAGCGCGAGGTCACGCGCGAGCGTGGATGGATTGCAGGAAACATAACCGATTTTTGAAGCGCCCGATGCAGATAGCGCGCGCACCACGGATTCCTCAAGCCCCTTGCGCGGCGGGTCAACAATTACGGCGCTGATTTTTTCGCGGGACAGCGTCGCGGGCAAAATTGCGGCGGCGTCACCGGTGATAAATTCGGCGTTTTCAATACCGTTAAGCTTTGCGTTAAAGCGTGCGTTTTGCACGGCGTCTTCCACAATTTCAATGCCGATCACGCGTTTTGCGCGCCCTGCTGCACAAAGCGAAATTGTGCCCGTGCCACAGTAAAGGTCGAGCACGGTGTCCGCGGGTGTAAGCGCAAGCTGCTTGAATAATGTGTTGTATAAAACCTCCGCCTGCGCGGAATTTACCTGCAAAAAGCTTTGCGCGCCGATTTTAAATTCAAGCCCGCATAATGTTTCAAATATATGATCCTTGCCGTAAATACATATAGAACGGTCGCCTAAAATGACGTTGTTGCACAGTGTATTGATGTTCAGCATGATAGATTTAACCTGCGGCAGCACAAATTCAAATAACATTATAAGATGTGAGCGGTTGGGAATATCCTCGCCGTTTATGCACAAAATGAGCATAATATCGCCCGCTTTATTTTCGCGCAGCACAATGTGGCGCAACAGCCCCGCACCGGTTTTTTCATCGTAAATGGAAATGCCGTTTTTCACGATCCATACGCGAAGCTGTGACATCACAAGCTTGATGTCGGATGGCTCGATTTTGCAATCGTCCACATCCACTATGCGGTGTGAATGATTTGCATAAAAGCCAATATCCACGGCAGTGCCGTTTTGCTGAAGCGGAAATGCCGATTTGTTGCGATAGCGGTATTCGCGCAGAGAGGGCAGCGGAAAGTTGACGGGTACATCAAGCTTTGCAATGCGTGAAATGCAGTTTTGCACATGGTTTTGCTTGAATGTAAGCTGCCCCGCATAAGAAAGGTGCTGCAAGGTACAACCGCCGCATTTACTGAATATACGGCAAGGCGGCTTCACGCGCATGGGGGAGGGCTCAAGCACTTCTTCAAGCTTGCCCACAGCATAATTTTTTTTGAGCGTGATGATTTTCGCGCGCACACGCTCCCCGGGTAAAGCGCCGTCTGTAAAAACGGCAAAGCCATTGTATTTGCCTATCCCTTGTCCGTCTGTTCCGAGGTCTGTAATTTTGAGTTCGATCGTTTCATTTTTATTCATATGACCATTATAACAAACCATGGCGCAAAGAGGTATATAAATTATGAAAATAACCGACAAAAAAGTATATTATCCATTGACAAAGAGAAGGAAATTTTGTTACAATGAACACATAAAAATGTTAAATTTTAACACGAATATGTGCTTATTTGCTAATTGTATGATTTTTGACATCTAAAGTTAACATTTTTAGCGCATTTTAACAAATTGACACTATAAATGGAGGTAAGTTAAATGGCAACAGTTGTAATTATGCCAAGACAGGGACAATCGGTAGAAAGCTGTATCATTACTAAATGGAATAAAAATGTAGGGGACAGCGTAAGCGAGGGCGAGGTTCTGTTTTCGTATGAAACGGATAAAGCGTCCTTTGAAGAGGAAGCAAAGGTTGCGGGCACAATGCTTGCAATTTTAGCAGAAGAGGGCGATGACGTTCCGTGTCTTGAAAATGTATGCGTAATAGGCGCGGCAGGCGAAGACGTTTCAAGCTTTACGGCGGGCGCGGCAAAAGAAGAAGCAGCACCGGCGGCAAC
>JAVXIJ010000020.1:13672-16116 GCA_036648415.1 Christensenella sp. | reverse complement strand
ACGTTTCAAGCTTTACGGCGGGCGCGGCAAAAGAAGAAGCAGCACCGGCGGCAACTGAGGCAGCAACACCGGCAGCAGCAGCGGCAGCACCGACAGCAGCACCGACGGCGGCAACAGGCAGCGCTGATGCAGGGGACAGGCTGAAAATTTCTCCGCGTGCAAAAGGCATTGCGGAAAATCAAAATCTTGACCTTTCGCGTGCAGTTCCCACAGGCCCCGACGGACGCATTATTGAGCGCGATATTTTAACACTTTCCAAGCTCGGCGCGGTGGTTGCGGCAGCAGCGGCACCTGAAGCGGTTGCGGCAGTACCGCAGGCGGAATATGAAGATGTTAAGCTCCCCAATATCAGAAAGATGATTGCAAAATCCATGCACGCTTCACTTAATGATATGGCGCAGCTTACACATTCATTCTCCTTTGATGCAACACAGATGATGTCGTATCGCAAAATTGTTAAGGAAAATGCTGAAAAATTAGGACTTGCAAACATTACATTCAACGACATTATATTGTTTGCGGTTTCGCGCGTGATATTAAATCATAAAGATATGAACGCACATTTCCTCGGCGATACAATAAGATATTTTTCGGATGTAAACCTCGGTATGGCTGTGGATACTCCGCGAGGATTGCTTGTTCCGACAATTTTCGGCGCAAACAAAATGTCGCTTAATGAGATTTCTATGGCGGCTAAGTCGCTGGCAAAACAGGCGCAGGAGGGCACGATTTCACCTGATTTACTTACGGGTGCGTCCTTTACGGTTTCCAATTTGGGAACATTCGGCGTAGAGCATTTCACACCGGTTATCAATCCGCCGCAAACGGGCATTTTGGGTGTAAACAACATTCAGACGCGGCTTAAAATGGTGGGCGGCGAGGCAGTTCCGTACCAGGCAATGGGCATTTCGCTTACATATGACCACAGAGCGATTGACGGTGCTCCGGCATCACGTTTCGCACAGGAATTGTGCAAGACGCTTGAGAATTTCATGGCGCTGTTGGCTAAATAAGGAGTATAAAATATGAGTTATGATTTAGTAGTATTGGGCGGTGGCCCGGCGGGTTATCTTGCTTGCGAGCGCGCGGCGCACGAGGGCATGAAGGTTGCTTTGATAGAAAAAAGAAATGTGGGCGGCGTGTGCCTTAACGAGGGCTGTATCCCGTCAAAAACTTTCCTTTATTCCGCAAAGCTAAAAGACGGTGCGGAGCATGGCGATAAATACGGCGTGATATGCAAGGGTATTGAAATCGACCATAAAGCTGTAGTGGCGCGCAAAAACAAAGTGGTAAAAAGCCTTACAGGCGGAATTGCATCTATGCTTAAGGGCTTGGGTGTGGAATGGGTAAAAGCCGCAGGCGTCATAAAAGGCAAGGGCGCGGATGGTTATGAAGTGGAAGCGGACGGCAAGGTTTATGCGGGCAAGCGTTTGCTTATTGCAACAGGCAGTGAAGCGGCAATGCCCCCCATTGACGGACTGCATGAACAGTACGAAAAGGGCTTTGCGCTTACAAACCGTGAAATACTCGATATTGAAACAGTGCCTAAAAAGCTTGTGGTAATCGGCGGCGGCGTAATCGGTCTTGAAATGGCAAGCTATTTTAATTCCGCAGGCAGTGATGTTACGGTTATAGAAATGCTTGAGCAAATCGGCGGACCTATCGACATTGATATTGCTAAGCTGCTTAAGAAAAATTATGAAGCCAAAGGCATCACATTTAAAATGGGCTGCAAGGTTATGAAAATCGAAGCGGGCGCTGTCGTTTATGAGGAAGCAGGAAAATCTCAAAAAGCGGCGTGTGATAAAACGCTTGTGTGTATCGGCAGAAGAGCAAATACGCGTGACATAGGGCTTGAGAACATCAGCATACTTTTAGAGCGCGGCGCGATTGTGACGGATGAGCACATGAAAACCAACATCCCCGAGGTTTATGCGGCGGGCGATGTAAACGGAAAATCAATGCTTGCACACACGGCATATCGTGAAGCAGAGGTTGCTGTCAACACAATGCTCGGCAAGGCAGACAAGATGAAATACAATGCCATTCCGGGTGTGATATATACTAATCCTGAGGTTGCAGGCGTGGGCGAAACAGAGCAAAGCGCAAAAGACAAGGGAATGGATGTAACCGTGAAAAAAGTTCCTATGCAGTTTGCAGGGCGCTATGTTGCGGAAAATGAAGGCGGCAACGGCTTCATCAAAATAATTGTGGATAACAAGTGGAATAAGCTTGTGGGCTTGCATATGATTACGAATTACGCTTCGGAAATCATCTGGGGCGCAGATGCGCTCGTTGCAAAGGAAATATCCATTGACGATATTAAGAAGATTGTGTTCCCGCATCCGACTGTCAGCGAGATTATTCGCGAAGCGATTTGGCAGCTCTAAGCGGCGCAGCTTGATTTTCGCGGCACCGACACAGACCTCGATGAACCAAAAGTT
>JAVXIJ010000020.1:5394-13572 GCA_036648415.1 Christensenella sp. | reverse complement strand
ACGCAGAACATATAAAGTATAAAAAGTAAATTATGAAGTCTATATAAAGGAGAAAAAATAATGACGAAAAGTTTGGTAATCGACCCTAAGAAAATGAGAAAAACCGGCAAAATCACTTTCAAAGATATTCCGATGAATGTTTATCAGAAGAAAGTAAAGGATGAGGTAAAGAGCTTTACGAAAGACCAGTTCAAGCATATCTATCGTGATATGTGGGTAGTTCGCGAGTTTGAAACAATGCTCAATTCCATCAAAACCACCAACCAATATGAGGGCGTGGAATATAATCATCCGGGTCCTGCACATCTTGGAATCGGTCAGGAAGCGGCATATGTCGGACAGGCTTTTGAGCTCGGCATGGATGATTTCTCGTTTGGTTCACACAGAAGCCACGGTGAAATTCTTGCAAAAGGTATGTCATGTATCGAAAAGCTTTCAGACAAAAAGTTGTTGGAAGTAATGGAACAGTTCTTTGACGGCGAAACATTCGCGGTTGTAAAAGAATATACGCAATATAAAAAAGTTAAGGATATGGCGCGTGAATTTTTGCTGTATGGCATGATTGCGGAAACATGGGGACGTCAAACAGGCTTTAACAGAGGGCTTGGCGGCTCAATGCACGCATTCTTTATTCCGTTCGGCATATTCCCGAACAATGCAATCGTAGGCGGAAGCGCTCCTATTTCCACAGGCGCGGCGCTGTTTAAAAGAGTAAATAATAAACCGGGTATGGTAGTTTGCAATATCGGCGATGGTTCGATAGGCTGCGGGCCGGTATATGAGTCCATGAACTTTGCAACAATGGATCAATACAACGATTTATGGGACGAGGAGCACAGAGGCGGACTTCCGATTATTTACAATATTTGGAATAACAGCTATGGCATGGGCGGTCAGACTGCGGGCGAAACAATGGGTTATGGCGAGGTTGCGCGTTTGGGCGCAGGACTTAATCCTGAGGAAATGCACGCAGAGCGCATAGACGGCATGAACCCGCTTGCAGTCATTGATGCGTATCGTCGCAAGAGAAAGGTTATTGAAGACAGAAGAGGGCCGGTGCTGCTTGATGTAGTAACCTACAGAATTTCAGGACATAGCCCGTCGGATTCTTCTTCTTACCGTACAAAGGAAGAAATCGCTTCATGGGAGGAAATTGACTCCATTAAAGAATTCGGTAAGCAAATGGTGGAAGCCGGTGTTGCAACTGAAAAAGACTTGAAAGATATAGAGCTTGGTATTCGCAAGGATATGGTTTGGGCTGTTAAACTTGCAAAGGACGAGAAAATTTCACCGCGTATCGACCTTGAAAGCGATCCTAACGCAATTGCGGATATGATGTTTACAAATCTTGAAGTGCCGAGTATGGATACAACAAGAAAACCCGATGTGCTTATGCCTAAGGAAGAAAATCCGCGTGTGCAGAAGCTTGCTAAAAAGGTGAGAAGCGCATATGAAGCGGATGGCAAGGCTGTTACGAAGAACAGAACTTTCCAAATCCGTGATGCGATTTTTGAAGCGACTATTGATAAATTTTATCAAGATCCTACTTTTATTGCGTATGGCGAGGATAACCGTGATTGGGGCGGCGCGTTTGGCGCGTACGGCGGACTTACGGAAGCAATTCCTTATCACCGTTTCTTCAACTCACCTATTTCCGAAGCGGCAATTGTCGGCACATCCGTTGGTTATGCAATGGCGGGCGGACGTGTAATGTCAGAGCTTATGTACCTCGACTTTATCGGGCGTGCGGGTGATGAGGTGTTCAACCAAATGTCAAAATGGCAGGCAATGAGCGGCGACGTTCTCAAAATGCCTTTTGTACTGCGTGCATCTGTCGGTTCTAAATACGGCGCGCAGCATTCACAGGATTGGTCGGCACTTTGCACACATATCCCGGGCCTTAAGGTTGTATTCCCGGCAACGCCTTATGATACAAAGGGCTTGCTGAATGCGGCACTTAACGGCACCGATCCGGTTATATTCCTTGAAAGCCAGAGAACATATGACCTCGGCGAAATGTTCCAAAAGGAAGTACCTGAGGGATATTATGAAGTAAAAATCGGCGAGCCCGACATAAAGCGTGAAGGTGCAGACCTCACAATCCTTTCGGTCGGCGCTACACTTTATCGTGTTACAAAAGCGGCGGATATTCTTCAAGAGAAATACGGCGTTTCGGCGGAAATCATTGACGCGCGTTCACTCGTGCCGTTTGACTATGAAAAGGTTATAGAGTCTGTTAAGAAAACGGGCAAAATCATAATCACAGGGGACGCGTGCGAGCGCGGCTCACATCTTAAAGACTTTGCACAATCAATCAGCGAGATGGCATTTGACTATCTTGATGCACCGCCGGTTGTTGTGGGCGCAAAGAACTGGATTACACCGGCTCATGAGCTTGAAGAGTACTTCTTCCCGCAGCCGGAGTGGATCGTAGATGCTGTGCATGAACGCATTATGCCTCTTGCGGGTCATACCTGCACATCAAATCAAACGATTCTTCAGCAAATCGAGAATTGCAAAAAGGGTGTATAAGTAAACAATAATCACAAAAAAAACCGCCGAAAGGCGGTTTTTTTGTGTAAAAAGCAGCGGACGGCAATTATATAAACATATTGAATGATTAGTTGATATAGTGGTATAATAATTAAGATTATGATTCCATAGGAGGGCATTATGGATAAAAGCACAAGATTGGAAATTCTCGATATTTTAGAGGATAACGCGAAAACAACGGCGGAGGAAATGTCGTTGATGCTTAATGCAGACGCGGCGGAAATAGAGCGGGAAATAAGTGCGCTTGAGGATGAAAAAGCAATCATCAAATACAGCGCGCTTGTAAATCGCGATATAGTGGATGAAGACGGCGACGCAGAAGCGCTGATAGAGGTGGAAATAACCCCGCAGCGTGATTACGGCTATGACGATTTGGCAAAGCGTATATATCGCTTTGATGAGGTGCGCGCCGTGTATCTTATGGCAGGCACTTATGACCTCTCTGTGCGTATTAAGAGCCGCAGCATGAGGGATATTTCTAAATTTGTATTTGAAAAGCTTTCCGTGATTGACGGCGTCACAAGAACGGTAACCGTGTTTATTATGCGTAAATATAAAGAACAGGGTGTGGTGCTGGTTGGTGAAGAAACGGACGAAAGATTGGTGGTTAGCCCGTGAGAAGATTTACTACAAAAACAGTGGAGGAAATGCCGCCGTCCGGCATACGAAAATTTTTCGATATTGCAAGCGAAATGAAGGATATAATTTCGCTGTCGGTGGGCGAGCCGGATTTTGTGACCCCGTGGAACGTGCGCGAAGCGGCGATTGCGTCTATTGAGCGCGGGTATACGCATTACACATCCAACCATGGAAGCCCGGCCTTGCGCAAGCTTATTACGCGTTATTTAGATGAGCAATATGACATTAAATATAATTGGAAGACCGAAGCGCTTGTGACGGTGGGCGCGAGTGAGGCGCTGGACCTTGCCTTTCGCGCGGTAATAGAACGTGGGGACGAGGTGCTTGTGCCCGCGCCGTCTTATGTTTCGTATATGCCCGGAGTTGCGTTTGCGGGCGGTGTTGCAGTGCCCATAAAGACGCGTGAATGTGATAATTTCATAGTGACGCCCGAGGCACTTCTTGCGGCGATTACGCCAAAAACCAGAACAATAGTGTTGCCTTATCCCAACAATCCCACGGGCGCTGTTATGACGCGTGAACAACTTGAGGCAATTGCGGAAATCATAGAACGATACGATTTATTCGTGATTTCGGACGAGATTTATTCGGAGCTTACATATGGGCAGAAGCATTGCTCTATTGCGTCCTTGCCGCAGATGTATTCGCGCACCGTTGTTATAAACGGCTTTTCTAAGGCATTTGCAATGACGGGCTTTCGTTTGGGTTATGCGGTCGGGCAAGAGGACATCATAGCCGCAATGGTGAAGATTCATCAGTATTTCATGCTGTGTGCGCCCACCGTGAGCCAGTTTGCAGGCGAGGAAGCCTTGCGGCATGAGCTTTCCACGGATTTTGCGCAGGTCAAAAAGATGGTGTCTGATTACAACCGCCGCAGGACGTTTGTATATAATTCATTTAAGAAAATGGGTTTACAGTGCTTTGAGCCTAAGGGTGCGTTTTATGTATTCCCGAATATTTCGGAAATGGGTATGACATCCGAAGAATTTTGCTATAAGCTCATAGATAAAAAACACGTGGCGTGTGTCCCGGGTACGGCGTTTGGTGCGGCAGGCGAGGGATTTATGCGCTGTTCGTATGCGTCGTCCATGGATAATTTAAAAGAAGCGCTTAAGAGAATTGCGGAGTTTACAAACGAATGCAGAAAATAAAATTGATTACGCTCGATATTGACGGAACGTTGATTGCGGATATGGGAATGAGCGTCGCAAAGCGCGATATGGACGCAATAAAGCGTGCGCGCGCGGCAGGTGTATATGTCACCATGGCAACGGGGCGCATACTCGAAACGGCGATTCGCTGGATTGATACACTCGAGATTGATATACCTGTAATAATCTGTAACGGCGCAGATATTCGCGACCGCGAAAAGTCGTGGTTTAAGGACAGTATGTCGGTTGAGGCCGTTAAACCGATTATGGCGGCGTATCGCGGCACAAATCAAAAGCGTTACATTTTCAGTGACAACAAAATTTATTGTACTAAAGACGATTATTATCAAAAATTGTTCGATAAATGGCAGCAGGGCGAAGAAGCGGTGTTTCCTGTGGTGATATGTGACAGCGAAGAGGAAATGTATGCGGCCATGACGGCGGAGGTGGAAAAGGTGCTCGTTTGGGCGCCGAGTGCGGAATATGAGGCGCAGCTAAGGCAAACAGCGCAGCAATTTCAAGGCAAATTCAGCATTGTGCGCGGCGAAGCAAGCAACATGGAATTTAATAAATTGGGTGTGTCTAAAGGTTCGGGGCTGAAAAAGCTTGCAGAGCTTTTGAAAATAGACATGAGCGAAACAATGGCAATCGGTGACGGCGGAAACGATGTGGATATGTTGCGCGCGGCGGGTGTAGGGGTCGCTATGGCAAACTCCATGCAGGAGGCACTCCAAGCGGCGGATTATGTGACGTGTGATGTGCGGGATTGCGGAGTTGCGCAGGCAATAAATAAGTTCGTTTTCGGCGAATAGCTGCAAAAAGCAAACATTTTACTGCAAAAGGCGAGCATTTTTGCGGAAAAAGCGGATGTTTTTTACTGAAAACAGACAAAGAAAGGCAAAAAATGGCGGTAAATGTTGTTTTAGTAGAACCGGAAATACCACAAAATACAGGGAATATAGCGCGCACCTGCGTGGTAACCGGAAGTGCGCTGCATATTGTAGGACCTATGGGATTTTCGCTTTCGGAAAAGCATGTGCGCCGCGCAGGGCTTGATTATTGGAAGGATTTAACACTATATACATATGACAGTCTTGAGGAGCTGCACCAAAAATACCCGCAGGGGGATTTTTGGTATTTTTCTTCAAAGGTTGCAACAAATTTTGATGCGGTAAAATATTCGGACGATTGCTTTTTGGTGTTCGGCAAAGAAACGGCGGGGCTTCCGCGCGCTTTGTTAGATGAAAATGCGGAGCATTCCGTCAGAATCCCCATGAATGAGGGACAGCGCTGCCTTAATCTTTCAAATGCGGTATGCGTAGGAGTGTATGAGGCATTGCGGCAAAACGGTTATTTTCACATGAAATAAAACTCAATGTGAGGGCGTGAGGTGAAGTTTTGCTTGATTATTGGGCGGTTATTGATTAGAATAAAATGTGTATGGATACAAAATAAAGGAGAAGCAAAATGAAAAAGACAATAGAGGATATTGACGTTCAGGGCAAAAAGGTGCTCGTGCGTGTGGATTTTAATGTGCCGCTTAATGAAAAAGGCGAAATAACGGACGAAACACGTATTACGGCGGCGTTGCCTACAATCAATTATTTACTTGAGCATGGCGCGAAAGTTATTTTGATGTCACATCTCGGACGTCCGAAGGGCGAAGTAAAGGCGGAGTTTTCCTTGGCGCCTGTTGCACGGCGGTTAGAAGAGCTTTTAAATACAAAAGTGATTTTTGCCGAGGACTGCGTGGGCAAGGCGGCGCAGGATGCGGCACAGCAGGTGGAAGCGGGGCAGATAGTATTGCTGGAGAATTTGCGCTTTCATAAAGAAGAAACGGAAAATGACGCGGATTTTGCGCGTGAGCTTGCAGGGCTTGCGGATGTTTTTGTAAATGACGCATTTGGAACGGCGCACCGCGCACACGCTTCAACGGCGGGTGTTGCGGAGTATATTCCGGCAGTGGCGGGCTACCTTATCGGCAAAGAGCTTTCAATTATGGGCAAGGCGCTCGATGACCCGGCGCGTCCGTTTATAGCAATTTTGGGCGGCGCTAAGGTATCGGATAAAATCGGCGTTATTGAAAATCTGCTTACAAAGGTGGATTGCTTGATAATCGGCGGCGGCATGGCCAATACTTTTGTTAAGGCACAGGGCTATGAAATGGGCAAATCTCTTGTGGATGATGAGCGTTTGGGTCTTGCTTGCGATTTAATGGAGCAGGCAAAGCGCAAGGGTATAAAAATTATGCTTCCGGCTGATTTTGTGGTGGCTAAGGAATTTAAAGCGGATGCGCAAACACAGATTGTGGCGGCGGAAAACATTCCGGCGGACGCGATGGCGCTTGACATAGGGCCATCCTCGCGTATTATTTTTGCCACTGAAATCAAACGCGCAAAGACGGTGATTTGGAACGGACCTATGGGTGTTGCGGAAATGCCGGCGTTTGCAAACGGAACTCGCGCAATTGCGGAAGCGATGGCGGATTCTTCTGCAATCACGATTATCGGCGGCGGCGACAGCGCGGCGGCTGTTAAAAAGCTCGGCTTTGCCGATAAAATGACGCATATCTCCACAGGCGGCGGAGCGTCGCTTGAGTTTTTGGAGGGCAAGGAGCTGCCCGGGGTGGCGGCGCTGAATGACAAATAAAGCGTATTGCGCGGCGGTGCAGTTTGCTTTACAATGAACAAATTAAAGTATGAATATGTAAAAGGGCGGATTTCCGCCCTTTTAAAAAAGAGGGAGTTTAACATGAGAAAACCGATTATTGCAGGAAATTGGAAAATGAATAAAACACCGCAGGAGGCGATGGCGCTTTTAAGGGAATTAAAGCCGCTTGTTGCAGACGCAAAAATTGATGTGGTGGTGTGTCCGCCCGCAACAGACCTTGCGGAGGCGGTTATTGCGCTTTCGGGTACAAATATCGGACTTGGGGCACAGAACATGGATTATCATGATTCGGGTGCATACACAGGCGAAATTTCTGCGGATATGCTGATAGACTTAGGGGTGCAATATGTAATCATAGGGCATTCGGAGCGGCGCGAATATTATGCGGAAACGGACGAAACGGTTAATCTTAAAGTGAAAAAAGCGCTTGAGAAAGGGCTTATTCCGATAGTATGTGTGGGCGAGAAATTAGAGGAACGCGAGAGCGGCGTGACGGCAGAAGTGGTATGCAAACAGACAAAGCTTGCACTTTTGGGCGTGGCGGAGTCGGAAGTCGCAAAGGTTGTAATTGCGTATGAGCCGATTTGGGCGATCGGGACGGGCAAGACAGCAACGTCTGAGGACGCGAACGATACAATCAAGCAAATTCGCGCGGCGGTAAGGGAAGTGTTTGGCAGTGCGGCGGAAGAGGTAAGAATACAGTACGGCGGAAGCATGAACCCAAAAAATGTATCGGAGCTTATGGCGACAAGCGATATTGACGGCGGACTTATAGGCGGCGCATCGCTTAAGGCTGAGGATTTTTCCAAGGTTGTAAATTTTAAATAAACGGCGGGCGCGGTGTACGCCGACGAATATTGAACAAGGAAAACATGAGCTTTACAGCACTGATAATAGCGGACGGATTCGGAATGACAGCGGAAACCGAGGGCAACGCAATTTATGCGGAAACGGACGAAACGGTCAACATTAAAGTGAAAAAAGCGCTTGAGAAAGGGCTTATTCCGATAGTATGTGCGGGCGAGAAATCAGAGAAACGCGAGAGCGGCGTGACGGCAGAAGTGGTATGCAAACAGACAAAGCTTGCACTTTTGGGCGTGGCATAGGTCGCCAAGGTTGTAAATTTTAAATAAACGGCGGGCACGGTGTACGCCGCAGAGGATTA
>JAVXIJ010000020.1:220-5294 GCA_036648415.1 Christensenella sp. | reverse complement strand
CAAGGAGAAAAACATGAGTTTTACAGCACTGATAATAATGGACGGATTCGGAATGACATCAGAAACCGAGGGCAACGCAATTTATGCGGAGGGCACGCCTAACATTAAAAAATTGATGAGCGAATATCCCACGACCACCCTCGGAGCAAGCGGTATGGCGGTTGGACTGCCCGAAGGGCAGATGGGAAACTCGGAGGTCGGGCATCTTAATATCGGTGCGGGCAGAACGGTTTATCAAGAGCTGACACGCATTACAAAATCTATTTCAGACGGAGATTTTTTTGAAAAGCAAGAATTTCTTGACGCGATAGAAAACATCAAAAAAACGGGCGGCGCGCTTCACCTTATCGGGCTTATTTCAAACGGCGGTGTGCACAGCCATCAGGAGCATTTATATGCGCTGTTGGAGCTTGCAAAGAAAAACGGCGTGGGCGACAGAACCTTTATTCATTGTCTTATGGACGGCAGAGATGTTCCGCCTGACAGCGGAAAAGGGTTTATAGAAGAGCTGGAAGCGAAAATAAAAAGCATTGGCGCAGGCAGAATCGCGACGGTTATGGGGCGTTATTACGCGATGGACAGGGACAACCGTTGGGACCGCGTGAAGCTTGCGTATGACGCTATTGTGTTGGGCGCGGGGGCAAACGCGGCAAGTGCTGTGCAGGCTATGAGTATGTCTTATGAGAAAAAAGAATTTGATGAATTTGTAAAGCCTACGGTTATAACGAAAGACGGCGAGCCGATAGCCAAGCTTAAAAAGGATGATTCTGTGATTTTCTTTAATTTTCGTCCGGACAGAGCAAGAGAGCTTACGCGCAGCATAACAGAGGAGGATTTCACGGGGTTTGAGCACGAGTATTTTAAAACGCATTTTGTGTCTATGACGCAATATGATAAAACTTTTAAGAATATTCATGTGGCATACAAGCCGCAGCTGCTTAAAAACACGCTCGGTGAATATCTTGCGAAAAACGGCAAAACGCAATTTCGTATTGCGGAAACGGAAAAATATGCGCACGTTACATTTTTCTTTAACGGCGGTGTAGAACAGCCGAATGAGGGTGAGGACAGATACTTGATTCCGTCACCTAAGGTGGCAACATACGATTTGCAGCCCGAGATGAGCGCGCGCGAGGTGTGTGCTCAGGCGGTGGAGCTTATCGGTGCGCGAAAATATGATGTGATGATACTGAATTTTGCAAATTGCGATATGGTTGGACACACAGGCATTTTTGACGCGGCGGTTGAGGCTGTGCGTGTGGTGGATGAATGTGTGGGCGCGGTGGCGGATGCAACGCTTATGATAGGCGGTGAAGCCATTATAACGGCGGACCACGGCAATGCGGAAATTATGGTGGATAACACGTCGGGCGGACCGTTTACGGCACACAGCACCAATCCGGTGCCGTGTATTCTTGTGAGTGAGCGCCACAAAGCGGACAAGCTGCGCGCGGACGGCATACTTGCGGATATTGCTCCGACTATGCTTGATTTGATGGGAATAGAGGAGCCTGCGGAGATGCAGGGCAAGACTTTAATAGAAAAATAGCAAAGGGGGCGGGAAATTCCGCCTTGTAGGCTGTCGATAAAGCCGCAACCGTCATTTTGCCTAACGGTAAAATGACTTACTGTGTCAGCTTCACTTGCAAAAACATCGATGAATTGTTTATTCTATCTCAGCTTTTGCAAGTTTCGCTTCCTTGTCTTGCGACTTTCTTAACAGCCTATCAGAGCGCCAAAGGTTCTTTGACACTCCGGGATGCGGAAAATTCCGCTTTTTTTCTTGCGGAAAGTGATTTTTAGGTAGCTAAAAGCTATTATATATATTATAATGGTTTTAAACATATATCAAAAAACAAGGGGGTCTTTACCATGATACAACTAATTTATGCAAAAAAAGGCAGTGGAAAAACAAAAAGACTGATTGATCTTGCAAATGCCGAGCTGAATTCTACAAAAGGTGATGTCGTATTCATTGATGACGATAAACGTTATATGTACGATGTTGCACACCAAGCACGGTTTGTGGACGTGAAGGATTTTTCTATCGATTCAGGCGACGCCCTTTACGGTATGCTGTGTGGAATGGTTTCACAGAACTACGATATTGAGGCAGTATTCATTGACGCATTTTTGAAGATTGTGCAAAAGGATGTTACGGAGCTTGAGGGCTTGCTGAAAAAAATCGATGCGCTTGCAGAAAAAAATGATTTCAAGGCTGTTATTATCATTAGTGCGGACCCTGCGGAAGCACCTGATTTTTTAAAGCAGCATATAATCTAAAGGTTTTTTAGGCTTACCTATGGCTTTTTTATTAAACCATTGTGAATTACGGTGAGTTTTATGCACTGTAATAACAAGCGGATAGGCAGGCTATGTAATAAATTGCGCTCACGCCGAAAAGGCATAGGGCGGACAGCAAATGCGAACGCGCAATATGCGGGTTTCGCAGCAGGTTTTGTGCGGCTGTCCGCTTTTAACGTTTGTAATAAGGAGAAATAAATCATGCAGGTATTAAGTACGCGCGGAAAAACGAATGCTGTTCCGGCTACACAGGCGGTACTCAAGGGGATTGCGGCAGACGGAGGTTTGTTTGTGCCGGAGTCATTCCCGCAAATAAATCTTGAGGAAATGCAAAGCTATGCGGCGCACGAATATGATATTTTGGCGGCACGCGTTTTGCGTTATTTTTTTGATATGGATGACGCGGCGTTGTATGAAATCACCCAGCAAGCCTATGGCACATTTGATGATTCGCAGGTAGTGCCGATAAAGCGCCTCACACAATCAGAATATGTGATGGAGCTTACGCACGGACCGACGCTTGCATTCAAGGATATGGCGCTGCAGGTGCTTCCGCGGCTGATACGGCGCGCGCTTGATATACATAAACAGCATGAAAATGTGTTGATTTTAACGGCAACGTCGGGCGATACAGGCAAGGCGGCGCTTGCGGGATTTAAGGATGTGGCGCGTACGGCAATAGAGGTTTTTTATCCGGCGGATGGTGTGGCGGATATGCAGCGGCTGCAAATGGTGACGCAGGAGGGCGCAAATGTTGCGGTGTGCGGTGTAAAGGGCAATTTTGACGATGCACAGACGGGCGTTAAGGCGCTTTTTGCCGATGAAGATTTGAAAGCATATTTGAAAAAAGCGGGGTATACATTTTCTTCCGCAAATTCTATCAATTTCGGAAGGCTCATTCCGCAGGTTGCTTATTACATTTATGCTTATGCTAAGCTTGCGGCAGACGGAGTTATCACTAACGGTCAAAAAATAAATTTTGTAGTGCCTACAGGCAATTTCGGGAATATTTTGGCGGGATATTATGCGCAGCGCATGGGACTTCCGATAGGCAAGCTTGTGTGTGCCTCAAACGAAAACAATGTGCTCACAGATTTTTTCAATAAAAATGTGTATGACGCCAATCGTGAGTTTCATAAAACGATGTCGCCCTCTATGGATATACTTATTTCGAGCAATCTTGAGCGGTTGCTGTTTGAGCTTGCGGGAAGGGACGCACAGCAGGTGTGCGCGCTTATGGAGTCGCTCGGGCAAAATGGCAAATATGAGATTTCGGCGGCGGCGCGTGAGCAGTTAAACAGCTTGTTTTGGGCGGATTATTGCAGCGAGGCGGAAACGGCGGCGACCATTAAGAGCACATTTGAAAAATATAATTATTTGATTGACCCACATACGGCGGTGGCGCAGTGTGTGTGCGAAAAATATAAAAAAGCTACAGGGGACGACACGCTGTCGGTGGTGGTATCCACGGCGAATCCGTATAAGTTTACGCAGGACGTGCTTTATTCGGTGTCGGGCGAAAGGGTGGAGGATGCGTTTGCTGCGGCAGAAAAGCTTTCCGCACTTACGGGCACAAGCATTCCGCCGCAGATCGCGGAGCTTAGGCTAAAGCCCATAATGCACAACGAATGTGTGGAAACGTCAGGCTTAAATCATGCGGTGCGCGAATTTATTGCCCGCATGGGAGATTAAGTTATGAGTGAAAAAAAGACTATATTCAGCGGTATACAGCCGTCAGGGGATTTGACTTTAGGGAATTATTTGGGCGCGGTTAAGAATTGGGCGACGCTGCAAGACGAATATGAATGTTATTATTGCGTGGTGGATCTGCATGCGATTACGGTGCGCCAAGACCCGGCGGCACTTAGACGGCGCACGCTGGATGTGATGTCTATACTTATTGCGGCGGGGGTTGACCCGCAGGCGAGCGTGCTTTATATGCAGTCACACGTGAGCGCACATGCGGAGCTTGCGTGGATACTTAATTGCTTTACATACATGGGCGAGCTTTCGCGCATGACGCAGTTTAAAGAGAAAAGTGCTAAGGCGGGTGACAATATTAACGCGGGGCTGTACACCTATCCCACGCTTATGGCGGCGGATATATTGCTTTATCAGGCGGATTTGGTGCCTGTCGGTGTAGACCAAAAGCAGCATCTGGAGCTGACGCGCGACATTGCAATTCGCTTTAATAATATTTACGGCGATGTGTTTACGGTGCCGGAGCCGTATATTCCCAAGGCGGGCGCGAAAATAATGAGCTTGCAGGAGCCTGAAAAAAAGATGTCAAAGTCGGACGAAAACGAAAATTCGTTTATTGCGCTTTTGGACCCGCCGGAGGTAATTACGCGTAAATTAAAGCGCGCGGTAACGGACAGTGACGGCGAGATACGTTTTGCGGAGGACAAAAAAGGCGTTTCAAATTTGCTTACAATTTATTCGGCAATTACGGGGAATGCCATGAGCAAATGTGAAAATGAGTTTGCGGGGCAGGGGTACGGCGTGCTTAAGCAACGGGTGACGGACGCGGTTATAGCGGAGCTTGAGCCGCTGCAAAAGATGTATGCAAAGGTGCGCGCGGATAAAGCATTTCTTGAAAGCATAATGACGAAAAACGCTGAGCGCGCGGCATATGCGGCGCGCAAAACATTATTTAAGGTGCAAAAGAAAATCGGGCTTGCGCCGCGCAAGCTGTGAGCGGCAAGCGAGAAACGTGTGGATTCGACTGAAACAAATGTAGGGGCGGACGCCCGCAATCTCTCCAGTCTTT
>JAVXIJ010000020.1:0-210 GCA_036648415.1 Christensenella sp. | reverse complement strand
CGCGCAAGCTGTGAGCGGCGATGTTATGCGCGTGAATATGTAAGGTGACGGGAGTCGAACAATACGCCTGAAACAAATGTAGGGGCGGACGCCCGCGCTATTAAGACCTTGGGGCGCTGCCCCAAACCCCCGCAAAAGACTAAACCTTAGGGCTCCGCCCGAAGACCCGCAAGGGAGCAAGCTCCCTTGCCCCTAAAGAAATTCTACGCA
>JAVXIJ010000019.1:0-18213 GCA_036648415.1 Christensenella sp. | reverse complement strand
CGTCATAGACACACGCCCCTCAAACGTGCCTGTCTGCCGATTCCAGCACTACCGCGCAACACAAGATATTATATTATACAAGCGCCGCTAAGTCAAGAAAATGATTCCGTTTTTGTAAGAAAAAGCATTTATTTTTTTCTGCGGCGCAATTCTACACGTGAACCTACTGTAGTACGAGCGGACTTGCCGGAAACAACAGAATTATTTGATTCTGCGGAATCGGCAGCATGAATATCTTCAGCGGAAGATTCGGGGTTTAGCGCGCTACGTTTCAAATATGCTTCTTCTGCAATTGTGGGTCTTGCAGCATAATTAGTGTCAGGTTGTTCCTTGTCAGGCGTATTCGCATCATATTCGCTTGTGGCAGCGGTATATTTGCTTAAATCATAGTCGGTATCTTCTTGGAGCTCATATTCACTCGTTTCGGGACTTTCTTCTGCCGACGGATTTACAATATAATGAGAGAGCGCTTGCTGTTCAATGTCTTCATAATAATCGGTTGTGCTTGTTATGTCTGCATTATCGGTTTTGATTTTGTGATGACGAGAACGTAAAAGGGCGATTATAATGATGATGAGCGCCACAATAACACAAATTCCGATTACATAAAGAGGGAAGTATGGATCGTTATGATATGTGTCTGATAAGCGCATCCCAATGCCCTGTATAAAGCCAATAAACCCATTTTCGGCAGGCTTGATTTCGGGATCGGAAGAAACCACAGATGGTGAGGGGGCGGCAGAATTAGTTGGAACGGCAGTTGTCGTTCCGGAAACAGGTGTGCTGCTGAATTGCAGGGTGTTTAAAATTGCCGTCACTTGATCTTGATATGTGTTGGCGGTATCTTCTCTATAAAGTGTGGTTATTGTAAACAGTTGATTATTGTCAACAAGTATATAGAGCTTTACAACGTAACCGTTTGGTTGTGTATGATGCCCGATGAATGTAATTGCTGTTTTACCGGCAAGTGTTTCAGTTGTGTCGGCATCAAAAGTATAGCCGGTGCCATATCTTGCTTTTATGTCAGCGGATAAAGCTTCTGTTTGTTCAGCGTTGAGTTTGGATATATCCGATGCTTCTATCGCGCTTTCATTGGGAAGCGCTGCACTTAAAGAAACGGTAGAAATATCTATCGAGTAGGCAAGTATTTGCTCGTTTTCATAAAAAGTAACCATATAATCTATCGGCGGAGTCTTTTTTTGCGCAACGTCTAAAAGGTCAGCAGGCATATTTGAATGGTCAGATGTGTAAAAATAAATACCTTTTCCGGTGGGGAGCTCAATGCTGTATTGCGCCTGTTGGTTTGTGTATGGAGCGGCATATGCACAAACAGATATAGATAAAACGAGAATAAATGCAAGTATAGATATTACCTTTTTCACAGTATCCCCTCCAAAATTCAGATTGCAAATATAATTTTATTTATTATATAATAAATGTAACGATTTTTCAATGTATACAAAAAATCAAATGATAATACGGCGTTTTTATGAGCAGTGTAATTATATAAATGCTTTGGTCGGTTGACAGCAACATGCAATCTTGATATAATAAATTTCATAAAAGTGAATAAATCTTCGGGGCAGGGTGCGATTCCCTACCGGCAGTATAGCCTGCGAACTCTTGCAAAAGAGCCGATACGGTGTAATTCCGTAGCCGACAGTTAAAGTCTGGATGAGAGAAGAAAAAGTATGGGCACATATGATTTCCGAGGATATTTATTCGCGGAAATTTTTTATTGTGGAGGAATTATGAATACTTTGATGACAAAATCCAAATTTACAACACGAAACATCACAGGAATTGCGGTGATGGCGGCGCTCTCTATTGTATTGGTCGCGCTTATACACATTCCGATGTTTCTTCCGTTTTTGGAATATGACCCGGCGGACATCCCGATTTTTATTACGACGTTTGCGTTTGGGCCCGGAATAGGGCTGATACTTACGGTCATTGTTTCCGTGCTGCAGGGTGTTACGGTAAGCTCAGCGGCAGGAATTATAGGAATTGTAATGCATATCCTTGCAACAGGTTCGTTCGTGCTTGTTGCAGGAAATATTTACAAACACAACAAAACGCGCAAAGGCGCAATAATAGGGCTCGCGTGCGGGGTTGCCGTGTGGACGTTGGTGATGGTGCTGTGGAATATACTGATTACGCCTATATTTATGGGAGTGCCTATGGAGCAGGTGCTGACACTTATTTTGCCCGCTATACTTCCCTTTAACCTTATCAAGGCGGGATTGAATTCGGTATTGACATTCGTTTTATATAAATCAGTGGGTAAATTATTCGGCGTGAGAGAAGTAAAAAAAGTTAAGGAATATAATGTAACCAAGGATATTTAAGTTGCTAAAACTTGCATAAACTGTGATATTCATATATTATGTATGAAGGAAAAGCAGTAATAAGGATCGGATAAATGCAGGAATTTGTAAGTGATGATGAATCAAAAACAAGAGAATTCGCAAAAAAGCTGGCCTTTTGTATGACAAAAGGCAGCTTTATTGCTGTTTATGGTGATTTGGGTGCAGGTAAAACGGCATTTGTAAAGGGTCTGGCGGAGGGATTGGGAGTTAAGGAAAGCATTGTAAGTCCAACATATACAATTTTGCGTGTATACGAAAGCGGCGCGTTGCCGCTTTATCATTTTGATGTGTACCGTATTGCTGATGAAGAGGAACTTTACGAAACGGGTTTTGATGATTATGCCGTAGGTGACGGCGTATGTGTGTGCGAATGGGCAAACCTTGTTTCGGGCGCATTGCCGGTGCCGCGTTATGATGTACATATAGAACGCAGCGGCGAAAATACGCGAAAGATAACAGTGCAAGAGGTGAAGCAATGAAGCTGCTCGGAATAGATACAACAGGACAAACACTTTCGGCGGCGGTAAATGAGGATGGGCGTCTGCTTGCAGAAATATATCTTGATGCAGGGAAGAAACATTCGGCGACGCTTATGACAGCAATAGATAATGTTTTAAAAATGTCAGAGTGTGAAATTGCAGAAATTGATGTGTTTGCGGCGGCGGTGGGTCCGGGTTCTTTTACAGGCATACGCATTGGTACGGCGGCGTGCGCGGCAATGGCATATGCGGCGAAAAAGCCGACAGCGGCAGTTAATACGTTGGATGCGTTAATTGAAAATGCGGGCAAAACAAATTACACCGTATGTGCAATTATGGATGCGCGGCGGGGTGAAGTATATGCAAAGGCAAAGCGTGCGGATGAGGTATCGGTGCAGGAATGCGCTGTGCCGCTCATAACATTGCTTGACGATTTATTGCCGGCGGGATGTACAGTTTTTGTGGGGGATGCAGCAGAACGTTTTGCTGATATTATTCTGGAACATCGTGCGGAGAGTGTTTTTTTACCGCAACAGTTTACTTTGCAGCGGGCAGCTTCTGTATGTGCAGTGGCGTATCGGCAGTATTTACAAGGAAAGTTATTGAAGCATGATGAACTGTGCCCGCATTATTTGCGGGAAAGTCAGGCGGAAAGGCTGAAAAGGGTTGAGAACATTAAGTAATGTAGTTGTTAGAATTGCGTTTAAAGATGATTTGGAAGATATTCATTATTGTGAAAACAGCAGCTTTGATCTCCCGTGGTCATATGCTATGCTTTATGATGATATTATAGAGAATGATAAAACGGTATATCTTGTCGTGGAAAAAGACGGTGAGATAATTGGCTATGGCGGAATGTGGATAATATTTGATGAGGCACATATCACGAATGTATGTATATTGCCCGCGTACCGCGGAAACGGATATGCTTATACGCTGATGCACGAGCTTAATAAGGCGGCGAAGGAGCATGGTGCAGAAGCAATGTCGCTGGAAGTGCGAATATCAAATAAGGCGGCACTTAAGCTGTATAAAAAGTGCGGCTTCACAATTCACGGAATAAGAAAACGTTATTATTCCAACAATGGCGAAGACGCATATGTTATGTGGACTGAGCGCGGGCCGGGGTTGGAAGCATTATAAATTTTGCACGGTTAAAAAAGGAGAAAGTGTATGCAGAAAATTAAAATGGCAGTGCCTATCGTAGAGATGGATGGGGATGAGATGACAAGAATTATATGGGATATGATTAAGCAGGATTTACTTTTACCATATATTGAGCTTAATACCGTATATTATGATTTAGGGCTTCCATATAGAGATGAAACTAATGATAAAGTAACATATGACGCGGCAGAAGCCATAAAAAAGTACGGCGTAGGCGTAAAATGCGCCACAATTACGCCTAATGCACAGCGTGTAGAAGAGTATGGACTTAAGGAAATGTATAAGAGCCCAAATGGCACAGTACGCGCGATACTTGACGGTACCGTGTTTCGTGCGCCGATTGTGGTAGATGGGATTTCACCCTCGGTAAAAACATGGAAAAAACCAATTACAATTGCGCGTCATGCATATGGCGATGTATATCGTAATACGGAATATCGTGTGCCGGCTGATACAAAATTTGAAATGCTGTTTACGGCAGCGGATGGAACAGAAAAACGTTTGCCGGTGTTTGATTATGAGGGTGGCGGTGTGGCACAGGGGATGTATAACACTGATAAATCCATAAGCAGCTTTGCACACAGTTGCTTTAATTATGCGATTGATACAAAGCAGGATTTATGGTTTGCCACAAAAGATACAATTTCTAAAATTTATGACCATACATTTAAAGATATTTTCCAAGAGATATATGAAGCGGAATATAAAGAGAAGTTTGAGCAGCTGGGCATTGAGTATTTTTATACATTGATAGATGATGCGGTGGCGCGCGTGATACGCTCTGAGGGCGGATATATTTGGGCGTGCAAAAATTATGACGGTGATGTGATGAGCGATATGGTAGCAACGGCGTTCGGAAGTCTTGCAATGATGACCTCCGTGCTTGTTTCTCCTGACGGCAACTATGAATACGAGGCTGCACACGGAACGGTGACACGTCACTATTATAAGCATCTTAAGGGGGAGCAAACATCCACTAATGCTATGGCAACGATTTTTGCATGGTCAGGGGCGCTTAGAAAGCGTGCGGAGATGGATAAAAATGTGCAATTAGAGAAATTTGCGGATGCACTTGAGGATTGTTCCGTTAAAACAATTGAAGCGGGTGTGATGACAAAGGATTTGGCGTTGCTGTGGGAAAAAGGTGATAAAAGGGTTGTGAATACACACGAATTTATTATGGAAATAGCGAAACGTCTGGATAAAGAATTAAAGGAGATTATGTAATGGCTTTATATGAACAATGGCAGGATTTGGCACAAATGGCGCAAACGCCGGAGCAGCAGCAGGCATTTTGGGATGAATATTTCGCAATGGAAACGGATGTGTACAAGCAGATTTTGTCAGATACATCTGTTGCTTATGCGGGAACAGTTAAAGAGGTTGCGGAAAAGGTCGGCATGGAGCCTGTAATTTTCAGTGGATTTATTGACGGCATCAACAGTAGCTTGAAAAAAGAAATTGATGTGGATAAAATCACAGAAGACACGAATGTTGCGCTTGACGTGGATTTTGAAAAGCTGTTTTTTAATATGAATGATGCAAAAGCAAAATGGCTGTATACACTGCCTGAGTGGGATAATGTTCTTACGGAAAAAAAACGCGAAGAGATTACTCATGAATGGCGTTTGTCAAAGCAGGCGGTAAGCGAAAAAACAGTGGGAAGAAATGACCCTTGTCCGTGCGGCTCAGGCAAAAAATATAAAAAATGTTGCGGCAAAAATGCGTAAGCCGTATGAATTGTATTTGTGACGCATAAGATATATAATTAAAACAACATATTTAAGTTTGTTTTTTTACAGTATTATTGAATAAAAGAGGTGCAAATACTATTTTGAAAAATCACTCCGGAAAAAGTGCATTTCAAAAACTTGTGTGTGTATTGTGCGCAGCTTTTATTTGCGTTTTTTTTGTGACAAATTTACAGGAAACAGGATTGGCAGCACACATGGAGCATAAAGTGCTGCGTGTTGCATATCCAATTCAGGAAAAGCTTACAGAAATAGATGAAAACGGCAATTATGCAGGGTACACGTACGAATATTTGCAGGAAATTGCCCAATATACCGGATGGGAATATGAATTTGTTCAAATACCGGGGGAGATAAATGATTCCTTGACCAAGATGCTTGATATGGTCGCTGCGGGTGAGATTGATCTTATGGGCGGGATTATTTACAATGATGAACTCGCAAAAACCTATGATTATCCGGGCAGCAGTTACGGAACTGCATATTCAGTTTTACAGGTATTGCCTGAGAATACCGAAATAAATGAGGGAAACTATCAGACATTCAGCAATATGAGAATAGCCGTTATGAAAACAGCGACAAGACGCAATGCCGAGCTTGCACAGTTTTGTGAAATGAACGGAATCACCCCTGAATTGATTGTATGTGATAATGAACAAAAACAGATGGAAGCGCTGCGTTCAGATACGGCAGATGCCATGTTGGGTGTGGATTTGGTGAATCCCGACGGTATGCGCACGCTTGCAAAATTTGCTCCTCGCCCGTATTATTTTATAACAACAAAAGGCAATTCAGAAATCATATCGGAATTGAACACAGCAATTTTAAATATAAATGAGGCAGACCCGTATTTTTGCACAAAGCTATATGAAAAATATTTTAATATTCGCAGCAATATGACTTTGACAAGAAATGAATTAGATTATATTGCACAAGCAGGACAAGTAAGGATCGGAGTGGAAACAGGGAAGGCACCTATACAGTCATATAACGAAAGAACAGGTAAGCTTGAAGGAATAACGGCAGGTATACTTAATTACATTACCGAGCAAACAAACCTTGACTTTGAAATAGTTCCGGCAAATGGCTTTGATGAACTTATGGAGCTGGCGAAGGAGGGCAGTATTAGCGCTATATCCGCAGTTCCGTATCATTATGAAACAGCGGAAGAGTATAATGTGGCGCTTACAAAGCCTTATACGAGCGCGCAGGTAATTATGGCAATAAGAAAAGGAATGAACCCGGCAAACCTAAACGATAAGCGCTTGGCACTTGCTAAAGGTATTGCATATCCAAAGTCAAATACGACTAATGTTATTTGGTATGAAACACCCGAGGAATGTTTGCGGGCTGTGGATAATGATGAAGCAGATTATACATATGTCGACGGATATATTGCGCAGCATTATACAAATCAATCACGACTTGGAAATATAACATTGATACCACAGCCGGGGGACATGAATGAATATTGTATCGGTGCGGTGGAGCCGGCGGATACACGACTGTTGACAATTATCAATAAGGCAATAGCAAACATATCGCAGGAGCGTTTACAGACTATTACAAATTCAAATATAATTATGCAGCCGGAACAAATTACATGGGGGGCTTTTATCAGCTCTAACCCGATAGAAGTAATGAGCGTTATTGTTATTGTTGCTGCGGGTGTAATGGCGCTTATTTTAGTATATGTATACAGAAAAGCAAAAGCAGATCGCAGGCTGGCATTGCAAAATGAACGGTATGTGCAGCTCTATGATATGTCAAACGAATATATTTTTGAGTATGATTTTGAAGAAGATAAATTAACGCTTTCCGAAAAGAGTGCACAGTTTTTTGAATGTGAGCGTGTGATGAAGAATTTCTTTGAACAATCCGAAGAATTATTTTGCGGAGAGACAGTAAGCAAACAATTGCTCAGTCAAATTAAGCAAGATGGTTCGTTTGCAAAAGATATTGAGGTTCAATTATCAAACGCAAGATTTAAATGGGTGCGGGTTAATGCCAACGTTATTTATAGCAAGGAAAATGTACCGATATTGGCAGTGGGCAAGATAATTGATATTCATGAGGAACACGAGGAAAAAGAAAGATTAGTGGAAAAAGCACAAAAAGACGGACTTACAGGTGCTTATAATGCGGCAACTACAAGAGAATATATAAGTGAGCATGTGGAAAATATGCAAGCAGCGTTGCCGGGGGTGATGATTGTTGCGGATATTGATCATTTTAAACTAATCAATGACAAATTCGGGCATCCTCAAGGAGACAAAGTGTTGCAGAAAACTGTAGATATATTACAGTCGGTATTTGGTGCGGATAGTTTTATAGGACGTATGGGCGGAGATGAGTTTGTTGTGTTTTTAGAGGATGCTTCAGATAGAAATAATTTGGAAGAAAAGTGCAACTTATTGGTAAACGAAATTAAAAAAATGGATGCTTTGGATCAAAAGCATTTAGTTACTATCAGCGTGGGCGCAGTAATCGTAAAAAAAGGACAGCATTATATGGATGTATATCGTTTGGCAGATGAAGCGCTTTACCGTGTAAAGAAAAACGGTAGAGACGGATTTGAAATATACGGATAGCAGGGATATGTAAAAGAATATCAGTATTTTGAAAATGCTGCGTTTTTTTGAAAATTGCTATACTTTTCATTAGAAAAACTATATAATAAATACATAAGCAGATTATGCAAATACGCGGATAGGCACGAAGTCACAAAACAATGGAGAAACGTGTATGAAACGGGGAAGCGGTATACTGTTGCATATATCATCCTTACCATCTCCTTACGGAATCGGTACGCTTGGAAGAGCGGCATATGATTTCGTGGATGATCTTTGTGCGGCGCAACAATCATATTGGCAGGTTCTGCCGTGTACGCCTACAGGCTATGCAGACAGTCCTTATCAAGGGACGAGTGCATTTGCTTATAACCCATATTTCATTGATTTTGATTTGCTTAAAGATGACGGACTTCTTAAAAAGAGCGATTATGAACATATAAATTTTGGGACAGATGACGCGTGCGTCGATTACGATGCGCTTTTTAGTTTAAAATCAGCTGTATTAGAAAAAGCATACAAAAACGGTATAAAAAAATATTCGAGCGAGTTTGAAGTGTTTAAGTTTGAAAATGCGGTGTGGTTGTTTGATTACGCATTGTTTGTCGTATTAAAAAAACATTTTGAATATCTTCCGTATCAACAGTGGGATAAATGTGTTATCGACAGAGAACCTGCCGCTATAATGGAACTTACACAGCGTTATGAAAAAGAAATTGAATGTGTGCAGTTTACGCAGTTTTTATATGAACGACAATGGTTTGCATTAAAAGAATATGCAAATGCCAACGGAATACAAATGATTGGCGATATACCGATTTATGTATCGCCGGATTCCGCAGAAACGTGGTCACATCCGGAATATTTTGTAAAAGACGGGAGCGTAGCAGGTACGCCGCCTGATTATTTTTGTGATGACGGGCAATTATGGGGTAATCCGCTTTATGATTGGGACTATATGCGCGAGCACGGTTATGAGTGGTGGGTAAGGCGCATGAAACGCAGCCTTTGGCTGTATAATATTGTCCGCATCGACCACTTCCGCGGGTTTGAAGCGTATTTCAAAATACCGCGAGGGGGAACACCTAAAGACGGTGAGTGGGTAAAAGGTCCTGCGGGAGAGCTGTTTGATGCAATTAAAACAGAGCTTCCTATGCCGCCTATTATTGCGGAGGACTTAGGCGTTATAGATGATAACGTAAAAGGATTTCTTGAGTATTGCGGTTTTCCGGGGCTTAAGGTGTTGCAGTTTGCTTTTGATGAACAAAACAGTTGTTATTTACCGCATAATTATACGCGAAACAGTGTAGTTTATACGGGCACGCATGATAACGATATAATGCGGCATTGGTTTGAAAATGCAGCTGAACAAACAAAACAGTACTTGTTTTCGTATATAGGAGTTTGCACGGCAAGTGATGTTGCAAGCAGATTGATACAGCTGGCAATGATGAGTGTAGCTGATATTTCCATAATTCCCATGCAGGATTTATTGAATTTAGGCGGAGAAGCACGGATGAATTATCCGTCGCATACGCTTGGAAATTGGAAATGGCGCATGAAAAAAGACGCGTTTACAGATGAGCGCATTGAGTGGCTGAGGACGGAAACGCAGGTGTACGGCAGGTAATAGGAACGTCTTTTTTCGCGAAAATAAATTTTTCCGCGATTGGTTATAAATTTAAAATTCGGAGGACAAAAAAATGAAAATTGATTTCAATAATATGTTACAGAAGAATATCGGGGAACATGGTATAACAGATGAGGTTATACAGCAGTGGGCGAAGAAAATTCCGTCGGTACATAAAAATATGTGTGCAAAAAAAGACAAAATGGCATGGAGAAGCTTGCCGTATAATCAAGCTGAAATCATTGAAGATATAAAAAAAGAAGGCAAACGCATCAACGCCGATTTTGAAAACTTTGTTGTGCTGGGTATCGGCGGCAGTGCGCTTGGTTCAAAGGCATTGTTTACAGGAACAAAGCATTTGAAATACAATGAGCTTTCTCGCGAAAAGCGGGGCGGAGCGCGTTTTTATGTTGTGGATAATGTTGATCCGGATGGCTTGAATGCGTTGTTTGATGTGATAGATGTGAAAAAAACCTGTTTTCATGTGATTACTAAAAGCGGCAATACAGTAGAAACTATGTCGCAGTTTATGATCGTGCTTGCGAAGCTTAAAGAAGCGATGGGTGATGATTTTAAGGACAATATAGTGCTTACAACGGATAAAGAATCGGGAATCATGAAAAAAATATCCAATAAGTATGGTTTTAAAACATTCACGGTGCCTGATGGCGTAGGCGGACGTTTTTCTGTGCTGTGCCCCGTGGGGCTGCTTTCAGCGGCAGTGCTGAATATTGATATTGATGCGCTTATGGCAGGGGCGGCGGAAATGGATGCGGCATGCGTGCAGGATGATTTGTGGGAGAATCCGGCATATATGTACGCACTGCTTTATTGCGCGGCGATGAATAACGGTGTGAATATTTCTGTAATGATGCCGTATGCAGACGGATTGCTTAATATGTCGGAATGGTACGCGCAGCTCTGGGCAGAGTCTTTGGGCAAGCGATATGGCAATGACGGAAGCATTGTGAACAGTGGACAGACACCGGTGCGTGCGCTGGGCGTTACGGATCAGCATTCACAGATACAGCTTTACGCCGAAGGACCATTCGATAAAATAATAGCCTTTATAGGGGTAGAAAAATTCCATACCGAAGTTAAAATACCGATTGCACCTATAGATGTTATGGATGCTGTATATTTACAAGAACAAACGATAAATAAGTTAATTGCTTCTGAGCTGCGCGCAACGGAATACGCAGTAACCCAAGCGGGCAAAATGAATATGCGTATTACAATTCCGCAGATGGATGCAAAGCAAATCGGAGCACTGTTCTTCTTCCTTGAGATGGCAACAGCGGCGGCAGGAGAATTTTTAGAAATTGATGCTTTTGACCAACCGGGCGTGGAAGCCGGCAAGGTTGCCACTTTTGCACTTATGGGCAGAGATGGTTATGAGCAAAAAGCGGAAGAGCTAAACAAGGCTGCAAACAAAGATGGGAAATTCGTTTATACGGTATAAAAAATAAAAGGACAAAATTGCAAAAAAAGGCGGTGGGCACAATGAAGAAAATCTATCAAAAGTACTTGCCGGAAAATGATATTTATTTGTTTAACATAGGCGAAGCGCAAAAGGCATATGAGTTTTTCGGATGTCATTTTATTGCGGAGCTTAATATGTATCGTTTTTGCGTGTGGGCGCCGAATGCAAGAAATGTAAGTGTAGCAGGGGATTTTAACGACTGGGATGTCAATGCGACTCCTATGGAGCTTTACAAAAACGGTGTGTGGGTTGCATTTGTTGAAGGGCTTTGCGACGGAGATAATTACAAGTATTTTGTGCATGGGTATGACGGCAGCAGCGTAATGAAAGCAGACCCTTTTGCTTTTCACAGCGAGGTGCGTCCGCGAACCGCATCAAAGGTGTGGAATGTTGATGGCTATGAGTGGCATGACGGCACATATATAGAGCGCCGCATAAAAAAAGATGTACAAAAAGCTCCGGTTTCTATTTACGAGATGCACATAGGCTCATGGCGTACAAAAGAAGGATACTGTTTTCCGAGCTTTAGAGAGGTTGCAGATGAGCTTGCTGATTATGTGAGCGATATGGGCTATACGCACGTGGAAATCATGCCTATTGCGGAGTATCCGTTTGACGGGTCATGGGGTTACCAAATCACAGGGTTTTATGCGATAACATCACGTTACGGTACACCGCAGGATTTCATGTATTTTGTGGATAAAATGCACTCGCGCGGCATCGGGGTAATAATGGATTGGGTGCCGGGGCATTTTCCGAAGGATGAGCACGGGCTTGTAAAGTTTGACGGAACGCATCTTTATGAGCATGAAAATGTTATACAGCGCGAGCACCCGCAATGGGGCACGTTGATTTTCAATTACGGACGTCCGGAGGTCATAAGCTTTTTTGTTTCCAACGCAATGTTTTTCATGGATAAATTTCATATGGACGGTTTGCGTGTGGATGCGGTAACGTCGATTCTGTATTTGGATTATGCGCGGGATGGGTATTTTGTGCCGAATGAGGACGGCGGAAATATTGACAATCATGCGGTTAGAATGCTTAAACGTGTGAATAGCGTCGTGCTTACAAATTATGCGGGAACAATGATGATTGCGGAGGAAAGCACGGCATATCCGATGATTACTAAACCGCCGTATGACGGCGGGTTGGGGTTTACATTTAAGTGGAATATGGGCTTTATGCATGATACGCTTGCGTACATGAACATGGACCACTACTTCAGACAATTTGAACACAGCAAAATGACATTTTCGTTACATTATGCGTTTACAGAAAATTTTATACTCGTGTATTCGCATGATGAAGTAGTACACGGCAAAAAATCTATGATTGATAAGATGTTTGGCGATTATTGGCAAAAGTTCGCTTCACTGCGAACCTTGTATGCGTTTATGTTTGCGCATCCGGGCAAGAAGCTGATGTTTATGGGTGATGAATTTGCTCAGTTTATTGAATGGGATTATAAAAAACAGCTTGATTGGTTCTTGCTTGAATATGATTCGCACGCAGGCATGAAACGCTTTGTTAAGGCGCTTAATCATGTTTATACGGCTCATCCGGCGTTGTACGAAACAGACGACGGTTGGGACGGCTTTAAGTGGCTGAATGTAGAGGATGCGGAAAAAAGCACGCTCGCGTTTATGCGTATAGGCGGAGATGAAATGATTGTGTGCGCAATGAACTTTACACCTGTTGTGCAGCAGGATTATTGGGTAGCAATGCCTGAAGAGGGTACGCTTAAGCTTCTAATTTCGGGCGATGAAAAGAAATACGGCGGAGCAGGCACAGTGCTTGAGAACATTATACATACACAGCATAAAGGGATGAATGGAATGGAACACAGCGCGATTATGACAATTCCGGCACTCGGCGCGGTGTACTATAAATTCACTTTGAAAAGCAAAGGGGATGGGGAAAAATGATTAAAAAAAAGAAATGTGTGGCAATGCTGCTTGCGGGCGGGCAGGGCAGTAGGCTGGGGGTGCTGACGAAGCACCGTGCAAAGCCTGCGGTTACTTACGGAGGGAAATATCGTATTATTGATTTTCCGCTTTCAAATTGTATTCATTCAGGTATTGACACGGTGGGGGTGTTAACGCAATATGAGCCGCTTGAGTTAAACGCGTATATAGGAACAGGCTCGCCGTGGGACCTTGACGGAATAACAGGCGGCGCGTTTGTGTTGCCGCCGTTTGTGAAAGGCGAGCGCGGAGAATGGTACAGTGGAACTGCAAATGCAATTTATCAAAACATCTACTTCATAGAACAATATAATCCGGATTATGTTCTGGTGCTGTCAGGGGACCATATTTATAAAATGGATTACAGCCGAATGATTGAGGCGCATGAGGATACGGGCGCAGATGCCACAATAGCGGTGATTGAAGTGCCTATGGAGGAAGCCTCGCGGTTCGGCATTATGAATACCGATAAAGACCTCCGTATAAATGAATTTGAGGAAAAACCCAAAAAACCAAAGAGCAACATGGCATCTATGGGCGTGTATGTTTTCAATTGGAAAAAAGTGAGAGAATATCTTATTGCGGATTCCAAAGACGACAAATCAAACAATGATTTCGGTAAAAATATTATTCCTAAAATGCTTGCTAACGGCGAGAAACTGTATGCATATCCCTATAAAGGCTATTGGAAAGATGTAGGCACAATAGATTCGCTGTGGGAAGCTAATATGGAGCTTTTACAGGATGACCCGGAGCTTAATCTTTATGATGATGCGTGGCGTATTTTTTCGCGCAACCCAAATAAACCGCCGCATTTTGTGGATACCAACGCAAAGATAACAAATTGTCTTGTTTCGGAGGGTTGCTATATTTACGGCACTCTGGAAAACAGCATCATATCCGCAGGAGTCACAGTAGAACGCGGGGCTGTGGTGCGCGACAGCATTATCATGCAGGATACAATTATATGTGAAAAAAGCAAGGTGATTCGCAGCATTGTGGATGAAGAAGTTAAGGTAGAGCGCGGAGCAAGCATAGGCGGAAAGGGCGAAATTGCAGTCGTCGGGAGCAAAGCTGTAATTAGGGAAGGTGCAACCGTCGCGGCAGGAGAAAGTGTGCCTGCTAAACGGGTAATAAAAAAAGCGACGGGGGGTGCAGTATAATGTTAAGAAATACATTTGGCTTGATTTATGCGGGAGAACAAAATATAAATTTGCGTGAACTTGTTTATTTGCGCACGGTGGGCGCGTTGCCGGTGGGCGGAAGGTATCGTGCAATTGATTTTATACTTTCAAATATGGTAAATTCAGGTATACGCAACATTGGCGTTATTGCGCAGCGTTCATATCATTCGCTGATGGATCATTTAGGTTCAGGTAAGGAGTGGGACCTTTCACGTAAAAATGACGGCTTGTTTATTTTACCGCCGTTTTCAAGTGCAGAAAACATGGGTACATATCGCGGTGTTGTGGATGCAATAAAAGGCGTTATGAGCTATATTGCCCGTACAAAGCAGCAATACTGCATTTTGTCAGGGTCATATACGATTTTCAACAGAACGTTTGATGACCTCATAGAGTATCATATGGAAAGCGGCGCGGATATAACAATGCTCTATAATGAAGAAGAGGATGAGATATTTAAGGGCGAGCGCTATAACGATGTTCGACTTCATTTAGGGGATAACGGGCGTGTTACAGATCTTGAGATTAACTCAACGGCGAGTGATTCCCAAAAAGTCGGAATGGATACATATGTAATGCGCAAGGATTTACTTGAATATCTGGTGGAAGATTGCATGTCGCGTGGAAAATACAACTTCGTGAGTGATTTATTGATGGGAAATTTGAATAGGATTAAAATCAATGGGTTTGAACACAAGGGGTATGTAGGGCGACTTCATTCAGTTGCATCATATTACAAGATAAATATGGATTTTCTTAATAAAGAAATACAGGACAGCTTATTTTACAGTGAAAATCAGATTTATACTAAGATTAAAGATGAAGTGCCTGCAAAATATGCAAAGACCTCTAATGTAAAAAACTCACTTGTTGCGAATGGTTGTATAATTGAAGGTGAAGTAGAAAACAGTATTCTGTTTCGCGGGGTGCACGTGGGTAAAGGCACCAAAATTAAAAACAGCATAATAATGCAAAACAGTGAGGTTTATAATAACGCAGATCTTGAGTATGTTATATTGGATAAATCTGTGAATATTAAACAGGGCAGACGTCTTATAGGTGACGCGGAATTTCCGGTGATTATTCGTAAGGGGGCCATTGTATGAGTAAGCTTAAGGTGTTGATTGCAGGCGCGGAAGCAACACCGTTTGCAAAAACAGGCGGGCTTGCCGATGTAATCGGTACGCTTCCGCAGGCGCTGAAACGCGAGGGAATAGACGCGCGCGTTATTATGCCGCTGCATAAAGGAATAAGGGAGAAGTACGCAGATAGGCTCAGTGTGCTTGCCACTATGAACATACAGCTCGGATGGCGTACGTTGTATCTTGGTATTGAAACCATGACGAATGACGGCGTTACATATTATTTTATAGATAATGAATACTACTTTGGTTGGTGTATCTATAAAGGCGGTGACGCGGAAGCGGAGCAATACGCGTATTTTTGCAGGGCAGTGATAGAGGCAATGCCGTTTCTTGATTTTGAACCGGATATTATTCATGTGAATGATTGGCACACGGCAATGATACCAATGCTGCTTAAAACGCAGTATCAAAATAAGCCGCAAGGCAAGGTAAAAACAGTGCTGACGATTCATAATTTACAGTATCAAGGCGAGATGTCATGGGAGAGGGCAAGCGATTTACTTGCCATTCCGGATATGTATTTTACAACAGAATATATTGAAGCATACGGCAGTGCAAACATGATGAAAGCAGGGCTGGTGTTTGCAGATAAAATAACAACGGTGAGCCCAACTTATGCGCAAGAGATTTTAGACCCATATTATGGACGCGGAATGGAAGGAATTTTAAATAGCCGCAAGGATGACTTGTGCGGAATAGTAAATGGTATTGATGTTAAGGATTTTTCGCCCAAAAAAGATGCCTACTTGAAATGTGGATTTACGGCAGAGGACTTGACGGGAAAGTATCGTGATAAGGAACAGCTTATGCAGGATGTAGGAATAACTGTGAAGCCGAGTGTTCCGCTTATTGGTATGGTGACGCGCATGACAGAGCAAAAAGGGTTGAGCCTTGTGCGCGCAGTGTTAGAAGAACTGCTTTATGAAAATGTTGCGTTCGTGTTGCTTGGAAGCGGTGAAGAGCAATATGAGAGCTTTTTTAAATATATTGCTCTTAAATATCCTGAAAAAGCAGCGGTATGTATAGGATACAGTGATGAATTGGCACATAAGATATATGCCGGAAGTGATTTTTTCTTGATGCCGTCAATGTTTGAGCCGTGCGGAATTTCGCAAATGATTGCACAAAGGTATGGGACATTGCCGATTGTGCGTGAAACAGGCGGGCTAAAAGACACGGTTGAGCCGTATAATATGTATACGCGTGAGGGCAATGGTTTTTCTTTTGCTAATTATAATGCGCATGATATGCTCAACACTATTTGGTTCGCACTTACGCTTTATCAAGATAAAACTAATCTATCCAATTTGATTGGGTCTGCGATGGCTGTCGATAATAGTTTTGATAAATCTGCGAAGGAATATATTTCTTTATATCACCAATTGGCTTAGCAAATGGTGAATGGTGCAATGATTGCATGGTTATTGTATTTCGTGCTGTTGACGAACCGTGTTTTTCACACTATAATATATAGGGTAGATTATCTGTAAAAGAGGGAGAAACATATTGATTGCTGCCATCATTATTTTGATTATTGCAATTTTGGGGATTGCAGCGTCTTTTTTTGTCAGTAAGCAAACACCGCAGTATCGTGTTAGTATTATTTTAACGACCTTAATAGGTTGTATTTTTGCGCTGTTTTTGTATCTGAATATTTTGAACTTTTCAAATTTCAATATGCTGATTACAGTTGTAATCGTTGGTATGGCCGCTTTAATAGGCATTTATTTTATTGCAAATTTATGTGTGAGAGCATATCTGGACAAGTGTAAAAACAGACAGACAGTGCAGCAGCAGAATTTGAATGAAACTGATGCGAAAAATACAGAAACAGATTTATTAGCACAAAAAAAAGTGCGAGAGAAAAAGCAGAAAGAAAAAAAGAAGTTTGTGCATACTGCCGGTGAAACACGCGAGCAGCGTAAACAGGCGATGGAAGAGGCAGAATCACAAAAAGCGGCGGCGGTGGACAAGCTGCCTGTGGAATCTATAGCGAGTCCATATAGTGCGGCTTCAGAATATAAAGATGAGCCGATGCAAACAACTAAGCAAAAGCTTAGCCCTGCGTGTGAAGAAAACATAGAAGTTGCCATGGATTTTACAGCTGTGGATGAATATGCAGATGATAAAGAAGAACTTATAAAAGAGCGTGAACCAAAAGAAATTTTTGCTGTTTTAGAACATGACGATGAGAAAGCAGCAAACAATGATGAAGTTAATGAGGAGGCGCGTTTAGCTGAAGAAATACGTGCCGAGTTAGATATAGCCAAAGAAAAGAGAATGCGTGATGCTGAAGAAGCCCGCAAAGCAGAGGAAGTCCGAAAGGCGGCGCAAGCACAGTTAATCGAAAAGTTGCGTAAGGCGGAAGACGCGCGCAAGGCGGAGGAAGCGCTTAAGGCAGAAGAATTGCGCTTAGCGGAAGAAACCCGTATAGCGGAAGAAACCCGTATAGCGGAAGAAACCCGTAT
>JAVXIJ010000018.1:0-18901 GCA_036648415.1 Christensenella sp. | reverse complement strand
GGTAATATCATTCATGTCATACATACTGGAAAAGCAATTCTCGGCAATCGTGTAGAGGTGCAGCACAACAGTGTTATAGGGCGTGCCGTATTGCCTCACGATAATACAACAATCGGCAATGACAGCAAAATTGATTCTATTGTAATGGTGGGACACAACGCAGCCGTAGGAAAGCGCGTACTTATTTCTGCATATAGCTCCGTGGGCGGCGGATGTATCATCGAGGATGACGTATGTATTGCCCCGTGTTCATGCATAAAAAACCGCTGCATTGTTCACCGAAACGCACACGTAACACTTGGCTCCGTCGTTGTTCAAAATGTGAATGAAGGGCAAACCGTCACAGGTAATTTTGCCACCGACCACGCAGAATTTTTAAATAATATGCTGTCACTAAAGCGGCTTCACCGAAAATAACATACCTATTTTAAATAAATCATAATAATAAGAGGAGAACTTAAAAACATGAAATTAGCTGATTTACTGAATCCCGTAGAAAATCATGATACACAAACGATAGAGGCGTTAAAAAAATCCACCCTTCCGCTTGTGGTATATGGCTGTGGAGATCTTGCTACCCATATATCGGAAATATTAATTTCGCACGATATATCCATCAGCGCAATTGCGGTCGACCGCTTGGATAATACTCCAAAATATGAAATACTAAAACCCTACCCTGTCATCACTTGTGATGACCTTAAAGCGGATACCCGCTTTTCAAAATACAACATAATCTTAGGCTTCGGACGTGCATACAAAAACATTCTGAGTGGATTTGGTGATAAATTCAAGAATGCCGACAACATCTTCTATCTAACCGGAATATATGATGACCCTGTCAATTCGTTTTTCATTGACTCATTTTCCACAGAAGATTTAAAAGAATCTTTTGATGAATTATCTGAACTTTATGATAACCTATCCGATGATATATCAAAAGATAGCTTGACGGCATATTTATTGAGCCGAATCTCGGCAGATGCAAAATTCAATATTCCATTCGTATGTACCCCTCAGTATTTTTGCAAAGACTTCTTAACATTCAGTGACCGCGAAGTTTTAATTGACGGTGGTGCATACACAGGCGACAGTATCAAAGACTTTTTAAAGGTTACCGACGGAAAATATGCCGGTATCTTTGCATTTGAGCCTGATACGCATAATGTTGAATGTTTAAAGTCATTTGTTGAACAAAATCATTTGCACGATGTGAAAATCATCAACAAAGGACTGTTAGATCATGATGGCAGCATCTCGTTTTTGCTAACCTCAAACATGACTTCTCAAATTTGCGATGATGTGCAAGCCACTGCCACCATACCCATCACCACAATAGACAGCGTAATTGGCGATGCAGGCAACAAAATGTCCCCGCCTACTTTTATTAAGATGGATATAGAAGGTTCGGAAATTGCCGCACTGCACGGCGCACAAAATACTATTACACAATATAAGCCCACGCTTGCAATCAGTATGTATCATAAAAAAAATGACATCATCAACATTGCCAAATACGCTCGCTCGCTTGTTCCCGAATACAAGCTCTATTTCCGTATGCATAAGTACTTGCCCATTGATGCCGTGTTATATGCAACCGTTAAATAAACTATACGCATTTTTTCCGAAAAACTCTGTTAAAAAAGTGCTGCACAGCAATTTGCCTTGTCAACACCTCTTATCTATTATATAATTAAATGTAATATAACAGATAAGAGGTAAAATGCACTATGACAAATCTTGAAAAATACAACCAAGCATTCATCGAATCTTTTTCGGTATCTGAGGACAAGCTCACTGCGGCGCTCGTCTATCAAAGCATTCCCGAATGGGATTCTGTCGGACACATGGGGCTTGTAGCCGCACTTGAAGATGCCTTTGACATCATGATGGACACCGACGACATCATTGACCTAAGCTCATACGAAAAAGGCAAGGAAATTTTAACAAAATACGACGTGGAATTTTAAAATGAGTTTTTTCGCTGATATTGATCGTTTTTCAAAAAATACTGCGGTGATTGATGAGCAAGGCACAGCTTTTACATATAAAGAGCTGCTCACTTCTGCGCACAGCATTACCGCAGAAGTGCCCCAAAGAAGCCTTGTTTTTTTGGTGTGCGAAAACAGCTTTGCGGCTATCGCCGCTTATATTGGCTTTCTGCGCAAAAAAATCGTTCCCGTAATGATCAACGCATCGGTAAATGCCGAGCTTTTCGCGGCACTTAAAGAACAATATCATCCGGCATTTATTTTTGCGCCATGCGCAATACAATGTACGCAATACAAAACACTTTTAACCTTGGATAACTATGTTCTGCAACAAACAGATTACGCGCAGGACTATACACTGCATGACGAATTAGCATTGCTGCTCACCACCTCGGGCAGTACGGGCAGCCCTAAGCTGGTGCGTCAATCCTACAAAAATATTGAAAGCAACGCACGCTCAATTGCGCAATATCTTAACATCACCGAAAGCGACCGCCCAATCATGACCCTCCCCATGAGCTATACTTATGGGCTTTCTATCATCAACAGCCATCTGCTGATGGGTGCTTGTATCATCACCAACAACATGACACTGATGGATAAAGGGTTTTGGAAGTTATTAAAAGAGCAGCACGCAACCACCTTCGGCGGCGTTCCTTATATCTATGAAATGCTTAAAAAGCTTCGTTTTGCACGAATGGAGCTTCCTTGCTTGCGCTATCTCACACAGGCAGGCGGCAAGCTTTCTCCTGAACTTTGCGCAGAATTTTCAGATATTTGCGTGCAAAAAGGCATGGAGTTTATCGTCATGTATGGTCAAACCGAGGCAACCGCACGTATGTCTTATCTTCCGTGGGAAAAAGCGCTTGAAAAAGCGGGCAGTATCGGCATTGCCATTCCCGATGGGAAATTCATACTTGAAGATGCCGTCGGCAAACCAATTACCACACCTGATATTACAGGCGAATTGATTTATTACGGTCCGAACGTTACGCTCGGCTATGCACAAAGCCGCAATGACCTTGCCCTCGGGGATGAAAACGGCGGCGTACTGCACACCGGCGATATGGCTAAACAAGACAGTGACGGTTACTTCTATATTGTAGGACGCAAAAAGCGCTTTTTAAAGCTGTTCGGCAACCGTATCAACCTTGATGAAACAGAAAATCTGCTCAAACAGCAGGGCTGTGAATGTGCGTGCGCAGGTACGGACGATCACATGATAATTTATATTACCGATGAAAATCGTCATGAAGAAGTTTTATCCTTTATAAGCAGCCATACCGGACTCAATCGTTCAGGTTTCACCGTAAAGCACATCGACGCTATCCCACGCAACGAGGCAGGCAAAATACTGTATTCTTCACTCAAATAACGGAGTCATATATGTTTGAATTGTCACAAATAATCAATACCGCGCCGTTTTCTATGGCACATAACGAAAAACACGCTCTCTATTCCGAAGCGCTTTCTTATCTTACGCAATATCATCATGAGCACTGTGCAGATTATGCGCGCCTTTTAGACCGTCTTGGCTTTGACACGTCTGTTCAGCATGATATGCACGATATTCCGTTCTTTCCCGTACGGCTTTTTAAGGAATATGAGCTCGCAAGTGTACCTAAAGAAGAAATCGTGAAAACCATGACCTCTTCGGGAACTACAGGCCAGCAAGTATCTAAAATATTTCTTGACCGCGAAACCTCTGCCAATCAAACGAAAATCCTCACAAAAATATCCGGCAATTTTTTAGGCAACAAACGGCTTCCTATGCTGATTATAGACAGCCGCGCAGTTGTTAAAGACAGACGGCTTTTTTCCGCAAGAGGTGCGGGCATATTAGGCTTTTCCATGCTTGGGTACGATACCTCCTATGCGCTTGACGAAAACATGAATCTTGATTTTGATGCGGTTGAAGCCTTTCTTGAAAAGCACAAAGGCGAAACAATTTTTTTATTCGGTTTTACTTTTATGATTTGGGAACATCTTTATAAAAAACTGCATGAAACAGGGCGCAGCCTTGATTTTTCACATGGCATTATGCTGCACGGCGGCGGATTTAAAAAGCTTGCGGCGGAAGCGGTGGACAATGAAACCTACAAAAAACGTCTTCATGAAGTCTGCGGAATCACCGACATCTATAATTATTACGGCATGGTAGAGCAAACGGGTTCTATTTTTATGGAATGTGAACACGGCAGATTGCACGCTTCTGTCTTTTCAGATGTCATCATCCGAAATCCGCTTGATTTTTCCGTCTGTGCATCCGGCGAGCAAGGCTTGATACAACTTGTTTCCCTGCTTCCGAAAAGCTATCCCGGGCACAGCATACTCTCTGAGGACATCGGCGAAATCATCGGTGAAGATGACTGCCCTTGCGGCAGGCTCGGCAAGACCTTTAAAATACACGGCAGAATCCAAAATGCAGAGGTAAGGGGGTGCAGCGATACTTATGAAAAGAAATGATTTGACCTACATCATCGGAGATGAAAACATTGCAGTGCAGCCCATAGAACCATACAGCGAAATCGTCTGTGAGTTTTTAAACGAATATTCCCGCCGATTGCGCATGGATAAAACTGCGACAGGACTTAGTGATGTAATGTCCCTTGCTTTTTGGTGCCGCAAAGCCAACATACTGCGCCTAAAAGAGCAATTTGATAACACACATATACGGCTTGGACGTGGATTGGTGTTTCACATTACTCCCGGAAATGTTCCTGTCAATTTTATGTTTTCCTATCTGTTTGGTTTATTATCCGGAAATGCCAACATTGTACGCATTCCGCCAAAACCGTTTCCTCAAGTAAGCGTGCTTTTGGAAACACTGAAGCTCGTTTTGCAAGACGAACGCTTTGCACACATCAAGCAAACCACTGCCTTTGTTGATTACGGCATAATAGACGAGATTACTGCGCACTTTTCCTCCATATGTAATGCGCGTATAATTTGGGGCGGCAACAGAACAATCGAAAGCATTCGCAAAAATCCTATTCATGTACGTGGCACAGAAATTGCATTTTCCGACAGATATTCTTTTTGCGCAATTGATGCTCCGTCCGTGCTGAATGCCTCTGATGACGAGCTATGCAAGCTCGGTGATTCTTTTTATAACGACACTTATTTAATGGACCAAAACGCATGCTCATCTCCTATGCTTGTCATTTGGCAAGGTGCGCACAAGCATGCTGCCAAAGAAAAATTTTGGAATGCCGTGCTTGCGAGTGCGCAAAAGTATGACCTTGCACCCGTACACGCCATTGATAAATATACGCAACTTTGCGAAATTGCGATTGATACCGATCATATCAGCTATATCAATCAAAAAAGTAACCTCCTTTATTGTGTAGGGCTTGATACATTGCCTAACAATACAGATGATTTGCGTGGAAAATTTGGTTTGTTTTATGAATATGATTGTGATGATATTAACACGCTTGCGCATATTGTCAATCTGAAATATCAGACTCTCACATATTTTGGTGTATCCAAAGAAAAACTTGCGGATTTTGTTACCCAAAATCATTTGCTTGGGATTGACCGCATTGTTCCTATCGGTTCTGCACTTGATATTGGCATTATATGGGATGGATATGATATAATAAGTACATTATCAAGAATTATAGATGTGAAGTAAAAGCTTCAAGCTTTGGAGGGTTATTCTATGTTAAGAGGTAAAACTGTAGTTATTACAGGCTGTCTGCGCGGCATCGGCCGCAGCACGCTTGATGTATTTGCACAAAACGGCGCAAATATTTTTGCGTGTGCACAAAACGAAGAAGATGAGTTTAGCACGCATATTCAAGAGCTATCTGCGCAATACGCCGTCGAAATCACACCTGTTTATTTTGATTTGGCAAACAGCGAATCTATTAAATCAGGCATGAAGCAAATTATTTCATCTAAGAAGAAAATTGATGCGCTCATCAATATTGCAGGTGTCACCTACAACGCACTTTTTGTGATGACCTCTATTGATAAAATGCGCGAGGTGTTTGAAATTGACTTTTTCTCTCAAATGCTGATTACACAATATATTTCTAAATTGATGCTGCGCCAAAAATCAGGCAGTATCGTTACTGTCGCGTCTATTGCGGGCATGGACGGCAATGCAGGACAAATTGCCTACAGTGCGGCAAAAGCCGCCGTAATCGGTGCAACCAAAACCTTGGCTGCCGAATTAGGCACTGCCGGTATTCGCGTAAATGCCGTCGCTCCGGGTGTCATCAAAACTGATATGACAATGGCTTTACCCGATGATATTTTTTCAAAGCTTGTATCAAAAGCGGATATTCCGCGGGCAGGCGAGCCTGATGAGGTTGCAAAAGTTTTGCTTTATTTAGCATCAGACCTCTCAAGCTATGTAACCGGACAAGTCATTCGCATTGACGGAGGTATGGGTTCATGAAACTTTTAGAAAATAAAACAGCCGTTATAACAGGCTGCAATCGTGGCATAGGCAAAGCCATTTTTGAAACATTTGCCAAAAACGGCGCAAATATTTTTGCTTGTATTCGCAAACAATCACAAGCATTTGATGATTTAGTATTGGATTTAAGCACAAAATATGATGTGCAAATAACTCCTGTTTATTTTGATTTGAGTGATATTGAACAAATAAAAGCAGGTTTTAAAACTATTATGGCTTCCAAGCAAGCGGTTGATATTCTTGTGAACAATGCAGGTATTACCTCTAATTTTCTTCTGCAAATGACCACCTATGCAGAGCTTGAAAACGTACTGCAAATTGATTTTGTCGGGCCTGTAATGTTTGCACAAAGCATCACAAAGCTTATGACCCGTTATAAAAACGGCGGAAATGTTATCAATATTGCTTCTACTGCGGGGCTTGATGCCAACGCCGGACGAACTGCTTACGGTTCTGCCAAAGCGGCGCTCATCTGTGCCACCAAAGTGCTTGCAACAGAGCTCGGCGCACAAGGTATCCGTGCCAATGCAATTGCCCCCGGCATGACAAATACAGAAATGGTCGAAAGCAATATGACACAAAAAAACATCGACGAAACTATCGCAAACACCAAACTTAAACGTATGGCAGTACCTACCGATATTGCAAATGCCGCCTTGTTCTTAGCTTCTGATTTATCAAGCTATGTAACAGGCCAAGTATTACGCGTTGACGGCGGACTCATACGCTAAACTTCAACGGAGGATTTCATGTGGATATACTACTAAAAGAACATCTGCAAAACATTGCTTCTTCTATGCGCAAAAATGTAATCACGCTGGCTTATCATGCCGGCAAAAAAGGTGCACATATTGCTCCCTCTCTTTCTATAGTTGACATTCTTGCGGTTCTTTACGGCACAATCATGCACTATGATTCTGCAAATCCTTTTTTGCCTGAGCGTGATCGTTTTATTCTAAGCAAGGGTCATGGTGCATTAGGTTATTATACTGCTTTGCAGCAATCCAATATCATTACACAACAAGATTTAGAAACTTTCGAGCAAAATGACGGTTTATTCCCGGGGCAGCCCTCCATGAACTTAGCAAAAGGCATTGAAGCTTCAAGCGGAAGTTTGGGTCAGGGTCTTTCTTTAGGTGTCGGCATTGCTCTTGCAGGCAAGAAAAAAGGAATGGATTATCGTACATTTGTTCTCATGGGTGACGGTGAATGTAACGAGGGTACTATTTGGGAAAGCGCAATTTCTGCCGCACATTTTCAACTTGGCAATCTCATAGGTATTATTGACCGAAATCATATGCAAAGTGACGGCGACAGCAATTCCATCATGAATTTAGAACCTTTTAGCGATAAATGGTCTGCATTTGGCTGGAACGTTATTGAGGCTGATGGGCATAGTATCTCTTCTCTTTATGATGCGTTTTTGCAAATCCAACAAAATCAGCGACCAACTGTAATAATCGCCCATACAACAAAAGGCTATGGCGTTTCTTTTATGGAAAACAACAACGAATGGCATCACAATCATATTACAGATACGCAATATGCATCTGCCATGAAAGAATTAGAGGTGTTACCATGTCGATAATTACTCCGAGAAACATACGTATTTGGTCAAAGTTAGGCGCGCGCGGAACATTTGGTGTCGCAATGCTTGAATTAGGCAAAGAACATTCGGAAGTCATCGCAACCACCGCCGACCTATCCACTACCTCGGGTCTTGATCGCTTTAAGGCGGCTTATCCCGATCGTTTTTACAACATCGGCATTTCAGAGCCTAACCTCGTCAACATATCAGCCGGTCTTGCTAAAGAGGGTTACACTGTATTTGCAACTACATTCGCCAATTTTGCCGCCATGCGTAGCTATGAACAAATTCGACTGTCACTTGGATATATGAAATTCCCTGTAAACATTGTAGGGCTTTCTGCCGGATTTGCAATGGGTATGTTTGGAAATACACATTACGGTATAGAAGATATTGCACTCATGCGCGCGGTTCCGGGTCTGACGGTATTATCACCTGCCGACGGCACAGAAATTGTAAAAACTGTTTTTGCCGCATCCAAGCTGCGTGTACCCACATATATACGGCTCACCGGTGTAATGAATAATCCCATAGTCTACCATGAAGATTATGATTTTCAGATTGGAAAAGCCATCACTCTGCAAGAAGGCTCTAATATTACAATCATTGCAACAGGAACTATGGTATATGAAGCATTAGAGGCTGCAAAATTATTAGCAGAAAAAGGAATTTCATCAACTGTCGTCAATATGCACACAATCAAGCCGCTTGATACAACAGTCATCGATCGTGCAATTAAATCTACCGAATTAGTAGTCACAATTGAAGAACACAGTGTTATCGGTGGGCTGGGCAGTGCCGTATCCGAATATAAATCAACTAAAAATAACGCTCCGCCTCAATTATTCATTGGAATTGCAGACAAATTTGAACGTGCCGGTGAATATGACTTTCTTTTAGAAAAATTCGGATTGAAATCTCAACAAATTGCAGATAAAATAACGGAAGCTTTAAGGTAACAACTATTTTCGCGAATTTATTACTCTTTTACCTATGCGGCACGTGGACTGTTCCCACGGCGGAAGAGTACCCCTGCGGGTTATTCTTCTGCCAGTTCCAACTGTCGCGGCACATATCAAAAATATCACGCTTGGCTTCAAAGCCAAGCTCTTTTTTTGCTTTATCCGCGTTTGCGTAATATTTTGGCGCATCTCCCGCGCGGCGCGGCGCAAATTTATAGCTGATTGCCACCCCCGCGGCGTGCTCAAATGCCGCTACAACTTCAAGTACACTGAGCGGATTTCCCGTTCCCAAATTATAAACGCAAACACCGCCCTCAGAAAGCTTGCACACCGCTTTTATATGCCCGTCCGCTAAATCCATCACGTGAATATAATCGCGTATACACGTCCCGTCAGGTGTGTTGTAATCATTTCCGAACACACTCAAGCACTCGCGTTTCCCCACAGCCACCTGCGTGATATACGGCATAAGGTTATTCGGCTCTCCGTTTGGGTTCTCGCCGATTTTACCGCTCTTGTGTGCGCCTATCGGGTTAAAATAACGCAGCATAACAATCGACCACGCATTATCTGAACGATAAACATCTGTAAGCAGCTGCTCGATTACCGATTTTGTCCTGCCGTACGGGCTCGTTGAATTTCCGAGCGGCGACTCCTCCGTGAGGCACTCGCCCTTTGTGAGGTCGTAAACGGTTGCCGACGAGCTGAATATCATTCGCCGCACATTGTGCTCACGCATAACCTCCAAAAGCGCCACCGTCCCGCCGACATTGTTATCAAAATATTTAAGCGGCTCTCGCACCGATTCCCCCACAGCCTTAAGCCCCGCCATATGAATTACGGCATAAATATCATGCTGCAAAAAAACCTCCGAAAGCGCGCTTTTATGCCGTATATCTATATTGTAAAATGCAACGCTTTTTCCCGTGATTACTTCGACCCTTTTGAGCGCTTCTTCACTGCTGTTTGAGAGGTTATCCACCACCGCCACATCATAACCGTTCTCTAAAAGCTCCACGCAAATATGGCTTCCGATATACCCTGCCCCGCCTGTCACCAAAATAGTTTTGTCCGCCATATCGCTCTCCTGCCTACAAAAAACGCGTGTACTATCCATTGTGATACACGCGTTTTTCCGTAATTTTATTTGAGATTTTCGGGATTCAGCCCCGCAAGCTCGTCCAATGTAAACACACCGTCACGGCGCACAAGCACATCGTCAAACCACACCTCGCCGCCGCCCGCCTCGGGCGTTTGCACCAGCACCAAATCCCAATGCACAGCGCTCTCGTTGCCGTTATACGCATCATCATAGCTGCTTCCGGGGGTAAAGTGCAAAGACCCCGCAATTTTCTCATCAAACAATATATCGCCCATAGATTTATTGATATATGGGTTCACACCAAAGGAAAACTCGCCCACATAGCGCGCGCCCTTATCCGTATCAAAAATTTTGTTTATACGCTCATTGTCATTCGAGGTTGCTTCCGTAATTTGTCCGTCACGGAACAACAAGCTCACATTTTCATACTTAAAGCCCTGATTAAAAGACGGCGTGTTATATGTAATACGTCCGTTTACGCTGTTTCTCACAGGTGCCGAATAAACCTCACCGTCCGGCACATTCATATGCCCGTCACACTTCACCGACCCTATTCCCTTTATAGAAAACGTAATATCCGTGCCGGGGCCCTTTATGTGCACCTTATCCGTCCTATCCATAAGCGCCTTTAACGGGTCCATCGCCCGCGACATTTTTTTGTAATCCAAATTGCACACATCAAAATAAAACTGTTCAAACGCTTCTGTGCTCATGCCCGCCTGCTGCGCCATAGACGGTGTCGGATACCGAAGTATTACCCAATTGGTATTCTTTACACGCAGCTCATGATGCACCTGCTTAGAATAAATCGACTGATAAAGCTCCATTTTATCCGCGGGTACATCCGCCATTTCCGTTGCATTATCTCCGCCGCGAAAGGCAATATACGCCTGCATTTGCTTCATGCGCGCGCTTCCCCATTTTGTAATATCCTCAATCTGCTCTTTTGTTGCCTGCATAAGCCACTGACGCTGCACAGCATTATGCGGAGTATCGCAATAGGGCAATCCGCCCGCCGCGTATACCTCCTTTATAAGCTGCTCTGTCAGTGCATCATCACATCCCGAAACGTCAATCAGCACCTTATCACCGCGCTTCACACCGCACGAATAATTTACAAGTGTATTGCAAAGCTGTTTAATTCTCTCATCTACCATTACAGTTACCTCGCTTTCGCATTTATATGGTCTATTATACCACATTCGCGCACAATAAAAACCGACTACATTCCCGGAACAAGCGCGCTTTTGTCATCAAGCTTCTTTATATATCTTTCATATATGTGCTTAAAGAACACCACGCTCAACACAAGGGATACGCATTCCGCCACCGGAAACGAAAACCATACGTTGTTCACATTGCCCGTCTGCGCAAGCAAATATGCCACGGGCAGCACCACAATAAGCTGTCTGCACAGCGACACGATCATGCTCAGCATACCGTTTCCCACCGCCTGAAACACCGATGAAAACACTATCCCTACACCCGCAAACGCAAAGCACAGGCTTATGATTCTAAGCGCACTCGAGCCGATTTCAAGCATTGCAGGCGTCGCATTAAACATTGATAACAGCGCATCCGGAAACAGCTGAAACACCAGCATACCCACGAGCATAATTATCACCGCCAATATAAGCGCAAACTTTATGGCATCCATTATCCGCTGTTTATTCCGCGCTCCGTAATTATACGCCACAATAGGTATAAGTCCGTTCGTAAGCCCTAAAACGGGCAGAAAAATAAATGATTGCAGTTTAAAATACGCGCCCAGCACCGAAACCGCAGCGGCGGAAAACCCAACTAATATAAAATTAAACCCGACAATCATCACAGATGTGATCGCCTGCATTATAATAGAGGGCACGCCCACCTTGTAAATCTCCCCGATTATGCGCTTGTTCGGCCTAAAGCCTTTAATCTGTATGCGCACCTCTTTAACCTTTTTATGTGTAAAATAAAGGCTCAGCGCCATTGCGCTGCATTGCCCTATCACCGTGGCAATCGCCGCACCCGCCGCGCCCATTTCGGGAAACGGTCCTAATCCGAATATGAGTATAGGGTCTAAAATAATGTTGATTACAGCCCCCGCAATCTGCGTTATCATATTAAAAATCGTAATACCCGTAGACTGCATAATGCGTTCACAGGTTATCTGCACAAATACGCCGAACGAAAAAATCGTGCATATCGACACATATTGCGTTCCCATCTCCGCAATCGCGGCGCCGTTTGCAATGCCCGCCGTAAATGACTCGAAAAATATTCGCGAAAAAAAGAATCCGAATATCGCAAACGCACCGGCACTTAATATTGATAAAAAAATACCGTTTGAAACAGCGGAGTTCGCATCCTTAAACTTTTTTTCTCCCAGCCGCCTTGATACCAGTGAATTCATGCCCACGCCCGTGCCTACAGCCACCGCAATGATAAGCATCTGCACGGGAAACGCAAGCGATACCGCCGCAAAAGCCTCTTCACTGTACTGTCCTACAAATATGCTGTCCACCACATTATACAGCGCCTGCACCAGCATGGATATCATAATAGGCAGCGACATTGATACCACCAATTTCTTGATGGGTAAAACCCCCATTTTGTTTTCTTTTATTGCTTCCATTCATACCACTTCCATTTCTACTTTCAAATTGACATTTTAGCATATTCGGCGCATAATGTAAACAAAATCACATATTCACTTTATGCATAAACTGCTTTTTCAAAGGAGGAAATAATCATGAAAAACGACATTATAATCACAGTTTCACGCCAATTTGCAAGCGGTGGACGTTCCATTGCAAAAAGCCTCGCCGAAGAGCTCAATATCCCTTATTATGACAAAGAGCTTATTACGCTTGCGGCAAAGGAAAGCGGCTATAACGAAGAATTTTTTGAAAACGCGGAAGAAAAAGCCGATAATAAGTTCATGTATTATCTGTCCTCCGGCTTAGGAAATGTGTCCTCGTGGGGAACGGATATTGCCCTTGACGATAAGCTGTTTCTTATTCAGGCGGATGTCATACGCGCAGTTGCCGAGCAAGGCTCGTGCGTTATTGTCGGACGGTGTGCCGATTACGTTCTTGCAAACCATCCCGGCTGCATAAATATCTTCATATATTCTGACCTCAACCATAGAATTGAGCGCGCAAAAGAAGATTATCATCTTGCGGCAAATAATCTTAAAGAGGCCATCATCAAATCCGATAAAAAGCGCGCCACCTACTATAACTATTACACCGATATGAAATGGGGTCGCATGGAAAATTATCATTTGATGCTGAACAGCGACAGCATAGGGCAGGAAAATTCCGTCAAGCTTTTAAAACAATATGTAGACGTATACGCAGCCAAAAAGTAATGCTGCGGCATTACAAACCATAAAACTGCATAACATACAAACAGGCTGCAATTACCTTTTCAGGTACTTGCAGCCTGTTTTTTAAATATAAGGTGACGGGAGTCGAACCAATGCGGGCAAGCGAGAAACGTGTGGATTCCACTCTCGTCACTTTAATCAATCGGCACACCTACAACATCACGCACAACACCATCCACGCACCGTACAAATCGCCTTTCGTACTTTTCGTACGCGCGCTTTACTATGCCTTGTTCACCGCTTTCATCCATTACTAAATACAATAAATATGTAAGGCTTCCGCCGCCCGCTATCGGCAACTGCCGCACGCACTCCGCTTTTTTCACGCCCGCCGTACTCCGATAATATTCCGTCAGCTCTTTTGCCAGCACCTCAAATTCATCTCGCTTGTTTTCTTTTACATCATAAGTACAAAACTCGTAAATCACAGCATATTCCTCCGCGTATATCATGGAAACAACCGTCACAAGCCTCTTTTATTTACCTTATTATAAACACACTCTCCCGCTAATTTCAAGTAAATTATAACATATTCGCATTGTTTCAGCTGTAATTTCATATTAAGCGCAATCTTACTTGCCGTTTCGTTGTTTTTCGTTAATATTCGTTATTTTACATTGCTTATGCAATTTTCACTTTCATCCACGCATCCTCATACATACGCAATATACTTTTATCAAGGTGCTCATAATATTCACAATCCGTCAAATCTTCTTTAGGCGGATTAAACGCATAACTATCAAGCATTTCAGGAGCCACCAATTCAAGCGCCGCGTCCTCAGGTGTGGAATAACCCGTATATTCCGCATTCAGCGCCGCAATATCCGGCCGCATCATAAAATCCAAAAACCGCAAAGACGCGTCATACGCATCCGTTGCTTTTAGTATGCACATACCGTCCACAAATATATTTGCGCCCTCTTTCGGCACAGCGTAGCGCAAATCAGGATTATCTACCATGGAATATTCCGCGTCCCCCGCATACATCGGCGCAAGCGCCGCGCTTCCGTTTGTCATTGTCATCCTAAGGTCATCCGTACCATATGCAAGCACCAACGGCTTTTGCTTTATCAGCAGCTCTGCCGCCTCATCAAGCTCACTTTGATTTTTAGTGTTTAAGCTGTACCCAAGCTTTATAAGCGCCACACCCACGCTGTCGCGTATGCTGTCATACATCAATATTTGATTTTTATATTTCGGGTCAAAAAGCGCGTCCCAGCTGTCAATTTCCGTGCCTGTAAGCTTAATATTATACAATATCCCAAAAGTTCCCCATGTGTACGGCAAAGAATATTTCCCCGCTGTATCATAAGTACAGGTTTTCACAAAATCCTCAACGTACTTATAATTTTCCATTTTGGAATGGTCAATCTCCGCGAGCTGCTCTTCAAGCATCAACCGCTGTATCATATATTCCGAGGGTACCACCACGTCAATCTGCGTTCCCTCCGTTGTGGCTATAACATACATTTCTTCATTTGACGGCACAGTTGTCATGCTTATTTTTATATCCGGATTTTCTTCCTCAAACATGGGAATGACTTCAGGGTCAATATAATCTCCCCAATTAAGAAAATGCACCACCGTGCGTCCATCCGCGGTCTGCGTATTCGCGCAGCCTACCGCCGCAAACAGAAATATTACACCTGCTAAAATCATTGCAATTGCTTTTTTCATTCTCATTATCCCTTTTCAACAAAAACCTTAGGCTTATTGCTTTTTTTAATCGAGCGCAAATTTATTACCAGCAAAAGCGTAATTACGACAACAAACATTATCGCCGAAAGCGCGTTTATCATCGGGTTTATGCCCACCCGTGCCATGCTGTAAATATACGTTGACAGATTTTGAATCGTGCCCTGTGACGTAAAAAAGCTTATCATGAAATCATCAAATGACATCGTAAACGCCAATAAAAAGCCTGTCACAATCCCCGGGGCTATTTGCGGTAATATCACCTTTCGCACGGCATAAGTCGGCTTTGCGCCCATATCAAGCGCCGCTTCATATGTGCCGGGGTCCATCTGCCGCAGCTTCGGCAGCACGGAAAATATCACAAACGGAATATCAAATGTGATATGCGCAAGCAGCATCGTCCAATATCCGCGCGGGATATTAAAGAAAATAAATAGCAGCAGCAACGAAATTCCCGTTACTATCTCCGCATTCACCATCGGAATATATGTGAGGTTTACCATAAGGTTTTTGCTTTTTTTACGAAAATTGTCCATGCCCACCGCCGCAAGTGTGCCCACAAATGTCGCGGCAACAGAGGCTATTATCGCAATGGAAACCGTGACCCACAGCGCCTCGGCAATTGTCGGGTCTGTAAAAAGCTGTTCATACCAGCGCAGTGAAAAGCCTGTCCACTTAGCCATAGATTTAGATTCATTAAAGGAAAAAATTATGAGCGCGCCAATCGGAAGATACATAAACAGCAATATTACCGCTAAATAAAAACGTTTTAGAAATGTTTTCACATCAACGCACCCCCTTCCCCTTCTTTATCGTATTTACGCATGAGCCACATAAATAATATCGTAAGCAGCAGCATCACAACCGCAAGCGCACTGCCGAAATTCCATTCCGAAAGCAGCAAAAACTGCATTTCAATTAAATCCCCATACATCATGAAATGGCTGCCGCCGAGCAACCGCGTAATTACAAAAGTCGTCATCGCAGGCATAAAAACCATCGTTACCCCCGACACAATTCCGCCCTTTGAAAGGGGCAATATAACCCGCCAAAACGTCTGCCATTTATTCGCACCCAAATCCTGCGCCGCGCGTATGCACGAGGTGTCCATCTTTTGAAACACCGAAAAAATAGGTAATATCATAAAGGGCAAAAAGTTATACACCAGCCCGAAAATAATCGCGCCCTCCGTATACAAAAACTGCACGGGCGCAAACCCCAGCGCCATCAATCCTTGATTTATTATGCCCGCGTTATCAAGCAGCGCGCGCCACGCATATGTGCGCAGCAAAAAATTCATCCACATCGGCAATATAAACAACACCGAGAGTATCGCCGCGCGGTTCGGCTTCATGCGTGAAAGCAAATATGCCACCGGGTATCCAATCAGCAAGCACACCGCCGTCGCAACAAACGCCATCCACACACTGCGCGCAAACACCGTCATATAAAGCGGCGAAAACGCCCTCGCAATATTTTCTGTGGTGAGCACCATCACCCCGCCCGAGCCGGTTGTGGTAAACGCATACAGCAAAATAAGTATAAGCGGCGCAACAGTGAATATAATCAGCCACGCAACATAAGGAATTGCAAAAACCTTGCGTGAATTCATCACATCCTTTAGCTGTTTGTTCTTCATTTAGCCGCCTCCGCAACGTCATCAATGCGCATTTTGTCGTATTGGCTGACCTCCATAACATGAATATCATTAGGCTCTAACGAAAACCCCACGCGCTCGCCTACATCATAATAGTCAACGGAATGAATAAGCCATTCAAACCCATTTTCACCCACTACACGAATTTCATAATGCACGCCCATAAATAGCACAGACGCCACCGTCCCCGCAATCATGTCCGCCGTAATATCCTTTGTAATATCAATATCCTCCGGGCGCACCACAACCTGCACAGGTTCGTTTTCATTGAAGCCTCGATCCAAACACTCAAAATCGCTGCCCGCAAAATGCACATAATAATCGCGTTTCATTATTCCCGCCACAATATTTGATTCACCTATAAAATCTGCCACAAACGAATTTTTTGGTTCGTTGTATATTTGTTCGGGCGTCCCCAATTGCTGAATTACGCCATCGTTCATTACCGCAATCGCGTCACTCATTGTAAGCGCTTCTTCCTGATCGTGCGTGACATACACAAAAGTTATTCCGAGCGTTTTTTGCATACGTTTTAACTCAAGCTGCATCCCCTGACGAAATTTTAAATCCAGCGCCCCTAACGGCTCATCCAAAAGCAGCACCTCAGGCTCATTTACAAGCGCGCGCGCTATTGCCACACGCTGCTGTTGCCCGCCCGAAAGCTTCGCAATATCCCTGCTTCCATAGCCCGAAAGCCCTACAAGCTTGAGCATATCTCCCACTTTCTTTTTAATGGTTTGCTTATCAGTTTTTTTGATTTTAAGCCCAAACGCAATATTATCAAACACATTCAAATGCGGAAAAAGCGCGTATTTTTGGAACACTGTGTTTACGCGGCGCTTATATGGCGGCACGCCTTTTATGCTTTCGCCGAATAAATGCACATCCCCGCGCGTCGGTTCTTCAAAGCCCGCGATTATACGCAAAAGTGTGGTTTTTCCACAGCCCGACGGTCCTAAAAGCGTCAAAAACTCATTTTGCTTGATATATAAGTTGATGTTCGAGAGCACCTCTACCCCATCATATTCCTTATATACTCCTAAAAAATCAATAATATGCTCAGACATTTTTCTTAACCCTTTCAAAACAGCTTAGTCAGTATGTTAAAACATCGGAGGAGTGGAAATCCATATCAGCTCCGCATCCTTTTTGCCGCTGTTTTCAATTTTATGCGGTACGTTAGTTTTAAAATAAAAACTCCCGCCTTTTCTTATTCTGTGCCGCTTAAGCCCCAAAACAAGAGTTATCGCCCCCGAAAGCACATATCCGAATTCCTCGCCCTCGTGCGGATGGTCTTCCTCTGTTGCACGCCCTGCCTTAAGCCGCACAAGTATCGGCTCCATCTTGTTTTTTTGCGCGTTTGGCACCAGCCACAAAACGCTCTTGCCGTCCTCTGTCTTTTCAAATAAATCCGCCGCAGAAAACACAACCTTTTCTTCCTCGTGCTCGCTGAAAAACTCTTGCAAATCTGTTCCTAAACACTCTAAAATATCCATAAGCGTTGCAATAGACGGCGATGTCAAATCGCGCTCTAACTGTGATATAAAGCCCTTTGAAAGCTCCGCTCTGTCTGCAAGCTCACTTTGCGTAAGCCCTAAGCTCTGCCTGCGCGCCTTTACTTTTTCCCCTATGTTCATACCAATGCCCCGTTTTTATCATTATATTAAGTATTTTGTTTATCATTGCTAAACAACAATCCGCAAATATTATTAAACCATACACAAATGAATGTGTCAATATATATTTTGCCTGTATAACAGAAAATTCGCCTTTCTTAATGTTTTTTTTAAACAAATATACCCGTAACAAAAGTATAATGTTTAGTATTACTATACATAAACGTCTGATTTCGGCGTTTTAAATTTCATCCTCAACCCTTTCCGCCACCCTTCTCTGTACGCGCGTATAGATGCCCGCGCCCCCGCAAGGGCAAAACCTTGGGGCGCCGCCCCCCATGCCTTTGTAGGGGCGGATAGACGCCCGCGACCCAAAACCCTAAGACCTTGGGGCTCTGCCCACAAACCCCGTCGGGGAGAAATCTCCCCGAACCCCGAAATGCTCCGCATTTCTAATAAAAAAATATATATTAGAAATTATACATAGC
>JAVXIJ010000017.1:0-20360 GCA_036648415.1 Christensenella sp. | reverse complement strand
CCCCCGGCTCTCTGCTTTAGTTTACTGCTCTACCCCAACATTTGACATAGAGCCACTTTAGTTAGTTAGTAATACCTTTTAGAATATACCATGATAATTACAGTTACAAACCACTTGCCGTTAAATCAATAGGTTTAGTATCGCAAAACCCGAATTTATGCGACTTCCCAACACTTCGCACATCACTCCCACTCTATCGTTGCCGGAGGCTTGCTTGTAATATCATACACAATGCGATTGATATGGCTCACTTCATTTATGATACGGTTGGAAATCACGCCGAGCACATCATACGGAATACGCGCCCAATCCGCTGTCATAGCGTCCACGCTTGTGACACCGCGTAGCGCAACCGTATAGTCATACGTCCGCTCATCGCCCATCACACCCACGCTGCGCATATCTGTAAGCACCGCGAAATACTGCCAAATTTTCTCATCCAATTCCGCCTTTGCAATTTCATCACGGAAAATATAGTCCACATCGCGCAGCAAATCAAGCTTTTCCTTTGTAATATCCCCTATCACGCGAATTGCAAGTCCCGGTCCCGGGAAAGGCTGACGCCACACCATATGACGCGGCAATCCAAGATCCTCTCCGAGCTCCCGCACCTCATCTTTAAAAAGCTCTCTTAAAGGCTCTATTATTTCTTCAAAATCCACATAATCCGGCAACCCACCGACATTATGATGGCTTTTTATAAGCGCCGCGTCCCCCACTCCGCTTTCCACCACATCAGGATAAATCGTGCCCTGCGCCAAAAAATCCACTTTGCCGATTTTCTTTGCTTCTTCTTCAAATACACGAATAAATTCTTCGCCTATAATCTTTCTTTTGCGTTCAGGCTCACTGACACCTGCAAGCTTAGCGAGAAAACGCTCCTCCGCCTTAACGTGAATAAGATTCATATCAAACTGCTTTTTAAATACGTCTTCCACCTCTTCAGGCTCAAACTTGCGCATAAGCCCCGTATCTACAAACACACACGTAAGGTTTTTGCCTATCGCCTTATGCAGCAACATCGCACAAACAGAGCTGTCTACCCCTCCCGAAAGCGCCAAAAGCACCTTTTTATCTCCTACCTGTTGACGAATTTTCTCAATAGACTGTTTTGCATAATCGTTCATATCCCAATCTCCCTTCGCTCCGCATATATCATATAAAAAATGTTCTAAAATACTTTGCCCGTTTACTGTGTGCTGAACCTCAGGATGAAATTGCACGCCGTAAATTTTGTTTTCATTGTCCCCAAACGCTGCCACAGGGCAAGCCTGTGTTGTCGCCAAAATCTCACATCCGTCAGGTGCTTTGTCAATATAATCCATGTGGCTCATCCAACAAGCAGACTCCGCCTCCATGTCCCTAAGCAGCACATTTGATGTCTTGTAACTGATATTAGTCTGCCCATATTCACCCGCCGGCGCAGACGCAACGTGTCCTCCGAGCTTCAAACTCAAAAGCTGACTGCCGTAACATATCCCTAAAATCGGTATGCCCATTTTCAGTATTTTCTCATCACACACGGGCGCGCCATCTTCATATACACTCTTTGGTCCGCCTGTGAAAATAATTCCGATTGGATTTTTTTCCTTAATTTGCTCCGCGCTTGTCTGATATGGCAACAGCTCCGCATAAACACCCGCCTCGCGCACTCTGCGCGCTATAAGCTGATTATACTGTCCGCCAAAATCAAGTACAACAACCATTTGCCTCATCTATTGTCCTCCAAATTATTACATGTCAAAAAATTCTATTTTTGTAAAATTCAGCCCGTCCGCATTTCTCATAAGTTCATCCGTCACCTCTGAGCGAATCTCATTGCTAAACACAGCTTTTGAACGCACAAGCACACGCGATTTATCCACACATACAGCCATATCCCCGCGCGTAAAACGCCTGATATATTTTTCAGCAGCTTCAATAAAATCCAGCTTTGCGGCGGTAATCACATCCCCGCGCGCAAATCTTCGCGCAAGACACGCATTTGTCGGCTTGATGTAATAGCCCCTGCCTATCGCGCGCAACATTTCTTCTGCGTCCTGCGCCGTATACTGAAGCTCTGCCAACGGGCTTACTGCGCGCACCTCCGCGCTCATAGATGTAACCAAGCAGCATAAATCCTGCGCGTTATCTGCCGTTTTGCCGTCTAACAGCACCCGCGCTCCCACGCCCTCGGCTGTATCCGCCAAACGCCTTGACACAACCGCCGCGCACACTTTGCAGCGCTCGCCTCCGCCTATTATCTCGGGCATATCAAGCAATTCCGGCATTGCCACACGTTCATTGTGCACCTTGTATTCATCCAGCACCTCATGCACACGATACAGCTCCTCCTGTGTGAAAAACGGCGTGTTTGCCGTCAGCACCCACACCCGACTGTCATTTGCCTCTGCCGCCGCGCACACCATAAGTGCCGACTTTGTTCCACCGGAAAACGCAACTGCCACATCGTCATATTGCCGTACATATTCAACTAACCTGCTGAATTTTTCTTGCCCCGTCATTTATTTCACGCTGTAATTCGGCGCTTCCTTCGTAATATTTATATCATGCGGATGACTCTCAAGCAATCCCGCCGCCGTAATTCTTACAAATTCAGCATTTTTCTGAAGCTCTTCAATATTTGCCGCGCCGCAATAACCCATTCCCGATTTCAAGCCGCCCACCAACTGAAATGTAGTATCTGCAAGCGGTCCTTTGAACGGAACGCGCCCTTCCACGCCCTCAGGCACCAGCTTTTGGCTTCCCTCTTGAAAATAACGATCCGCACTGCCCTTTTGCATTGCGGCAATAGAACCCATTCCGCGATAAACCTTGAAGCTTCTGCCTTGATAAATTTCCATATCCCCGGGGCTTTCCTTTGTACCCGCAAACATGCTGCCAATCATAACCGCTGCCGCGCCGCCTGCCAGTGCTTTTGTAATGTCACCGCTGTATTTAATGCCGCCGTCCGCAATAACCTTTACACCGTATTTCGCCGCTTCTTCCGCGCAATCCATTACCGCTGTAAGCTGCGGCACGCCGATGCCCGCCACCACACGCGTTGTGCATATAGACCCGGGTCCGATTCCGATTTTAACACAGCTTGCGCCCGCCGAAATCAAATCATGTGTTGCCCCTTTTGTAGCGCAATTGCCCACAATAATATCCAAATCCGGAAACTTTGAACGCACAGTTTCCAGCACGTCCAACACATATTGGGAATGTCCGTGCGCCGTATCAATAACCACCGCGTCTACCTTAGCTTGCACCAACGCCGCTACACGCTCAAGCGTGCCCTTGCCCGTTCCCACTGCCGCACCGACAAGCAGCCTGCCGCCGCTGTCCTTCGCCGACATAGGATATTGAATAGCTTTTTCTATATCCTTTATTGTGATAAGCCCTATCAACTTTCCGCTGTTATCCACCAACGGCAGCTTCTCTATTTTATATTTTCTCAAAATCTGCTGTGCCTGCGCAAGCGTTGTTCCCAGCGGCGCGGTAATCAAATTTTTACTCGTCATTACCTCGCTCACCTTGCGTGTATAATCCGTTTCAAAACGTATATCACGATTGGTAATAATGCCTACAAGCTTGCCGTCAGGCTCAATAATCGGCACTCCTGAAATTTTGTACCGCCCCATCAACTGATCTGCATCATCGACCGTATGATCCGGCGTCAGCGAAAATGGATCGGTAATTACACCATGCTCGCTTCTCTTAACTTTATCAACATTATCTGCCTGCATCTCAATCGACATATTTTTATGGATAATTCCCATACCCCCCTCACGGGCAATGGCAATGGCAAGCCCGCTTTCGGTAACAGTATCCATAGCCGCACTCATAATTGGTATATTAAGCTTAATCCTTGATGTTAAACAGGTAGCAACATCAATTTCATTCGGTGTAACAAGACTTTTCTGCGGTTTCAATAACACATCGTCAAATGTAAGACCCTCTGTAATTTTCATGCGCGTTTATCCTTTCTTTCGGTTGCTAAATTATTTTTTTACATTATGCATAAACATAATGATGTCAACAATAAATATTTTTACAGGCAATATGCCTAATAAAAAAACGCGCGCTGCCCTAAGGCTGCGGCGTGTTTTTTTCTTCCTCTGCGTGTTGCTTTTGTTCCTCTTCCTGCAACATATGCTGATGCTCTCTTTTTAACACAATCCAATTGATTGAGCCCACCACAAAAGACAATAAAAGAACTAACACCGCACCCATAAATGCACGCTCCGCAAACAAAATTGCAGAAATCGCAAGAAGCGCGGAAATAGCATACAGCAACGAAACAGATTGCTTTTGATTAAGCCCCATATCAATCAAGCGGTGATGCAAATGCTTTCTGTCTGCATGAAACGGATGCTGTCCTTTTAAAAGTCTGCGCAAAATTGCAAATGCCGTATCCGCTATCGGCAGCCCCAACACAAGAAAAGGTATCCCAAAAGACACTACCGCATTAACCTTAAAAAATCCTTGTATAGAAATCACGGACAGCACAAACCCAAGAAACATGGCTCCTGCATCTCCCATGAAAATCTTAGCCGGATTCAAATTATACGGCAAAAATCCAAGACACGCACCTGCAAGTATCGCCGCTACCACAGTCACCGTCGGATTCCCCGCCGACAACAATGAAACCGCCAACAATGCAAATGACGAAATTGCAACAATACCGCACGCCAGTCCATCTAACCCGTCAATCAAATTTATCGTATTTGTAATTGCAACAATCCATAGCACTGTAATCGGTATTGCCCAATTTCCAAAGAAAATAATCTGGTCAAACCACGTAATTTTCTCAATCACAACGCCGGAAAAGCAAACCACCAACGCCGCACAAATCTGCCCCAACAGCTTGATATACGGCTTTAAATCATAAATATCATCCAGCATACCCAGTATGATAATTATGAGCGCCCCTACCAATAAACCAACATATGTTGTATTCATATCCACAAACGCAAGCATACCAAATGCAAAAGCAACAAATATAGCAAGCCCGCCCATAGTTGGGATTGGCTTGCTATGCATACGTCTGTTATCTTTTGGAATATCGACCGCGCCAACTTTAAACGCAAGCTTGCGTACAAGCGGCGTCATCGTGTACGTCACGAAAAACGTGAAAAGCAATGCCATTACAATCAAAATTCCTGCGCGTACATCCATAATAAGAATGTTTCCTCTTCCTGCAACTATAAGCTTCTAAAATATTACAAGAGCGGCAAACTACACATTTGCCGCGCTTGTTGCTTGCATTACATTATATCAATTTTCTTTTTTAAATGCAACATCTCCGTTCTCAACAAACATCTTTACTTTATCACCAATGTTTATTTTCCCTGCAAGTATCTCCTCTGAAAGCTTATCCTCCACTGTCTGCTGAATCATTCTGCGCAACGGCCTTGCACCGTATTGGTCGCTCATACCGTCCTTTGCCATAAGCTTCGCGGCATCTTTAGTATATGTAAGATCTATTTCCCTGCCGTGCAGCCTGTTAATGACACTCTTAAGCATCAATTCCGCAATTTGCTGTGTATCGTTTTCATCAAGCTTGTGGAACACGATAATGTCATCAATTCTATTGATAAACTCAGGACGGAAAGTTTCCTTTAGCGCCTCCATCATGTGCTCTTTCATCTCATCATATTCTTTTAACTTTTCTTTATCCGCTCCGTTGTCGTTGGTAAACCCGATTTTACCCTTGGCAATATCCTGTGCGCCGATGTTTGATGTCATAATAATGATGGTGTTTTTAAAATCCACGGTTCTTCCCTTAGAATCCGTTAATCTGCCATCCTCCAACACCTGAAGCAAAATATTGAATACATCCGGGTGCGCCTTTTCAATTTCATCAAACAAAATCACTGAATATGGTTTGCTGCGTACCGCCTGCGTAAGCTGCCCGCCCTCATCATATCCGACATACCCGGGAGGCGAACCAACCATTTTAGAAACTGAATGCTTCTCCATATATTCAGACATATCAAGACGAATCATTGCGTTCTCATCACCGAACATAGATACTGCAAGCGCCTTTGTAAGCTCCGTTTTCCCTACACCCGTCGGCCCCAAAAATATGAACGAGCCAATCGGTCTTGCGGGGTCTTTCAGTCCCGCTCTCGCACGACGAATCGCTTTCGCCACAGCCGTTACAGCCTCATCCTGACCTATCACGCGCTCATGCAGCATGCTTTCCAGCCCGAGCAGCTTCTTGCTCTCGTCCTCTGTAAGCTTGCTCACAGGAACGTGCACCCAGCTTGAGATTATCTGCGCAATATCCTCCTCTGTGACAACGCCTTTTTCCTTAGCCACCGCTTTGCGCCACTCCTCAGAGCAATGCTCAATATCGCGCTTCGCGTCTGCTTCTTCATCCCTTAGCTTCGCCGCTTTTTCAAAATCTTCATGTGCAATAGCGCTTTGCTTCTCTTTGCCGATAGTTTCAAGCTTTTCTTCCAGCTCTCTCAAATCAGGCGGTGAAGTAAACATAGAAATCCTTACCTTGGACGCCGCCTCGTCAATGAGGTCAATCGCTTTATCAGGCAAAAATCTATCCATTATGTATCTTGTAGATAAATCAACCGCCGCCTTTAGCGCTTCATCCGTAATTGTCACCTTATGATGCGCTTCATATCTGTCACGCAGCCCTATTAAAATCTGCAATGCCTCCTCCGGTGTCGGCTCTCCGACATTAACCGGCTGAAATCTGCGCTCAAGCGCCGCATCCTTTTCAATGTGCTTTCTGTATTCATCAATCGTTGTAGCACCGATAACCTGAATTTCTCCGCGAGCAAGCATAGGCTTTAATATGTTCGCCGCATCCATTGCGCCCTCTGCCGCACCCGCGCCAATCAGCGTGTGCAGCTCATCAATAAACATAATCACATCGCCCGCTTTTTTGAGTTCATCAAGCGCATCCTTTAAACGCTCCTCAAATTCTCCGCGAAATTTCGAGCCCGCGAGCATTCCTGCAAGGTCAAGCATCACAACTCGTTTATTTTTTAACATATCAGGAATATTTCCCTCTACGATTTTTTCCGCCAATCCCTCCGCAATCGCCGATTTACCCACTCCGGGCTCACCGATCAATACAGGATTGTTTTTCGTTCTGCGGCTCAAAATCTGTATAATCCGCTCTATTTCCTCAGACCTGCCGATTACCGGGTCAAGCTCATCGTTTTTCGCGGCAAGTGTCAAATCACGTCCGAATTTATCAAGCTTCGGTGTAGAAGATTTTGCAGTCTCCTCCGTGCCTTGCTGCGCGCCCTGCGCAACCGCCAATATCTCCTGCTGCATTGCCTCCATATCCGCACCCAAATCGTGCAGCATACGAAATCCCATGCTTTCCGCTTCATTGATAATTGCCAGCAGCATGTGCTCTGTGCCGATAAAGCTCTGCCCCAGCTGCCTTGAAAAAACCACACTCATTTCAATTATCTTTTTTGTTCTCGGCGTATATCCAATCATCTGCGGATGACCGTAACCGCCGTCTGTCGAAACAGAATGGATATACTCCATCGCTTTTTCGGCATCAATGCCTTGTTTTTTTAATATCTCTCCCGCAGTTCCGCCCTCAAGTATCATGCCCAAAAGCAAATGCTCCGTACCTACATACTGTTCTCCCATACTGCTTGCAAACTGAGCAGCCTGATTCACAGCCTCCTGCGCTCCCGCAGTAAATCTTGACATATTATTCATATTAGTTCCTCCTTTAACTTCCGTCGTAGTATTTACGAGAAGTTACCGCCCTTTTCGGTCGTGCGGCACACCGATTCTCTTACAACAAACGGCTTTACTATAATGTAACCGTCCGCCTTTTTTCAAAACATTTTACTGTGCTGTTCCTTTTCCTTTTTTTATCAAATCACGTAATTTTGCGGCGCGCTCATAATTTTCCGCTTTAATCGCCTCTTCAAGCTGTGCACGCAAATCCTCTTTTTCCTGCTTTACCGTCTGTTCTTTTTGCGGTCCGATGTCTATCATCGGCAAATCTACACCGCCCTCATATTGTCCGCTCATTCCCATAAATTCCGCATTATGACGCACATCCTCGTTCTCGTCAATGCGCGGTGCAAATTCAAAAGCACTTCCGATTCTTCCCGAACCGCGCTTCAGCAAACTTGTTTCAAACAAATCATTGAAAAATCCGTCCATAGAAAACGCGCTCATCAAGCCCCGCTCCTCTTTTGCACATACCTCACATAAATTTCTTTCTGTCGTAATACCGTTTATGCTTTGCTTAATATGAATATGTGCTTCCCTTTGTCTGCATTTATCACATAACATAACTCAATCATCCTCTCTTATCAATATAGAAGTCAGCATCTCTTTTAATACCGAACTTCTGAGTTTGTTTCTATATTCAGGCACCGCGCTTAGCGCTTTATCCGAAATCGCCGCCAACATTACTTTTTTAATGCCGCCGCCGATAGCGCCTGTTTGTGCAAGTCCCTCTATCACCTCTGCGCCTTGCCGCATATTGATAGACTCATTCAAGCTTTGGTCAATTATCTGCGCAATATAATCGCGTCTGTCAAGATTAAGACGAATAACGCGGATATATCCGCCGCCCCCTCGTCGTGACTGCGTGGTGTATCCCCTATTAGGTGAAAACCGCGTTGTAAGAACATAATTTATCTGCGATGGTGCACAATTAAATCTTTGTGCCAGCTCATTACGCTGCAATTCCGCCGTTCCCTCCTCTTCGCTCATCAACTCCTTGATGAAATCTTCAATACTGTCACTTAATATCGACATACTCCGCGCTCCTATCTTTGACTTTCTTTGACCTTCAATTTAATTATAACCCGTTTATTTTATTTGTAAACAGATAATTCAAATATTTTTTATCAATTCCGGGGGGATCTGCCCTTTTATTTTTGTGTTGTCATAATCAATACGCAGTGCCGCAAAAAATGCGTCCTGTTCATTTTGTTTCAGCCGTTCTTCGGCAAATTTTATAAGCAATACAAACTGATTGCGTGCCCCTATAGGTCTTGAGGCATAGCCGTTTTGTGCGCAAAATTCATATAGTCCTTCATACAATTCAAAAGGCTGCATAATACCGTTTTTAGTGAGATAATCAAATGCCGTTCTTGCCCGTCCGCTGTTATAATAACGGTTTAAAAGCTCCTCTGCACCCTTTAAACGCAAAAGCTCCGCCGCGGATATATCACTCGTCTTTATTACTTCATACGGCGCATAGCTTCGGTATGCTATGCCGTATTTCTGCGCATCCTCCCGCAAGCTCGTTCCGGGGAGCAGCTTCAAAAATCCAAGCTGTAATGCGTCCGCATAAAGTGCGTACACCTCATTAAAAGAACACTTAAAGCGTTCAAACGTTTCATATGGAAGCCCCGCAATAAGGTCAAGGTGCAAATGAACATTACCGTTTTTCCTCAGCGCTCGCGCGTTGTTTTTCATTTTTTCAATGCTCGTACTCCGTATAACCGCCGCAAGCGTCTGCGCATTTGTGGACTGCACCCCCGCCTCAAGCTGTATCTTCCCCTTAGGCGCCCCGCTCAAAAGCTCTATCATCTCATCATCCATCAAATCCAATGCCACTTCAAAATGAAATGCTGTATCTCCTGTATGTTCAAGTACATATCGCACAATCTCTTTTGCACGTACAGCATTTGCATTAAAGGTTCTGTCTGTAAATTTCACAAGCCGCGCGCCGCGCTTAACAAACTCCTGTAACTCACGCATAACCTGTTCTAACGGCTTTTCACGCACCGCACCGCCCATAGCGCCCGACATGCAATATGCACACGAAAACGGGCATCCTCTTGAGGATTCATAATAATATATCCTGTTTTCATCATACACATCCCCCGCGGCAAACGGCTGCGGCAATACGCTTAAATCTTTAACAATTTGATAATTTTCATCACCCGTCGGCTTCCCGTCTTTTTTATACATAACGCCCGCCGTCGTGATTTCGCCTCCCGCTTCCAATTCTTGCAAAAAATCCGCAATGCTCTCTTCACATTCCCCGCACATAACAAAATCCACAAAATAATTTTGCAGCAGCTCTTTTGCACGAAAAGAAGCCTCAGGCCCTCCGAAAACAATCTTTATGCTCGGCATAGATAATTTCACGCTCTCGGCAAGTCTTAAGATATTATCCACATTCCAAATATAACACGAAAATCCTATTACATCTGCATTTTGCGCCAAAATATCCCGCAGCACATCATGACTGTCTTGATTTATATTATACTCAAAAAACGGCGCGCAATTACCAAGCGCCGCACTGATAGAACGCACTGCGGCACCTGCGTGCACATAGCTTGAATTCATGGCAACCAAAATTGTTTTCATAACACGCTGCTCTCCGTAAAAAACTGCCGCGGTAACTTCCTTTTACATTACCGTGACAGTTTTTCTTTGCGTTATTTTACTATGCTATTTTTCCGTCTGGACATAAGTTACATAAAAGCTGTCATCATTTTGGCTGTAGTAATCAATAATGTAACGTTCTCCCGCATTCACAGCCGGTATAATATTCTCTGTCTTAGAATATTCGAGCAAGCTTAGCTGCTGCGTGGAAATCGAATATTTTAGAATTGCAAACGGATACGCAGGCGTCACTCCCTCATAATTCGGTGTCACAACATACAACACATCACTGTTAGCATCAAAATCAATACTAAGTCCCTCTCCCGTCACACCTGAAAGCACATTGGTTTGCACTCCTGTCGCTAAATTGGTAATAACCACATCAAATGTCATAGCTTCGTTGCCCATATCCACAAGCTCTGCCACGGGCTGCACCGTCGGAATTACGGAAGCAATATTATTACCGTCCGCAGAAACCGCGAAATCCACACCGGCCGCCACTTCCGTGCGCACCTGTGTATTCACATCTACACAGTAAATCATCCCTGCTTGCGTTCCCGTCTTATCTGCATAATATATCTTTGCGTTCACTAACACAATCTTGCTGTCTGCCCCCGGGGTATCCCCGCCGATTCCCTCCACACGCGCACCCTGCGGCTTTGCAAAATCATATTTCACAAGCTGCATCGCATTTGTCCCGGTGGCAGAGCTCAAGCCGGACATTGCATATATAATGGGCAGCTCTGCATCCCACTCAAACGAAATTGTAATATTTCCGAGCCCCTCTTCGCCTAAATTATGAATTTGCTTTTCCTGCATATCATAAACATACAACACCTTGTTTTCTATACCCGCGTCCAAAATACCGATATAGCGCCCATCCGCAGACATTTCAGCTTTCTCTGCGCTATAAAAATCAGGCAGCTCAAGCTGGGTCTTTTTTCCGTTTTTTTCAAGCAGCCACAGCTTTTCTTTTAATACCTGCTCCGTATCCTCGCCGCTGTTTGGTAGATATGAACGAGCATAAAGTATATTGCCGTCAGAGGTTGTACTCAAATATCTTCCGTTTTCCACCAACATCTGAAGCGGCATCGGCACACCGTCCTTCAAAATAACAGGCTCTTCCTTTACCGATTTTGTATCCGCATCTTTATTATATTTCGGCAGCTCATCAGTGCTCATCTCAAACCAATAGGCTTTTTTTGCAGGCACGGCGCTCGCAATTTTAACATTTACTTCCTCAGCAAGCTTTTTCGCAGCTGCTTCATCATGCAGCGGCTTAGAAATAAGCATAATATCCTTTAATCCCTCGCACATTGTAGGCATAAGCCCTGCGTCCTCGGGAATAAGGTTCTGCTCATATGCCTCATACGCATTAAGCCCGACATAATAATCCTTTTGCGCAAAGCTCGCCTTTGGTGAAAGCGTAAACACTAATTTATCCGCATCCTCGCGCACCGTAGCCTCAACGTTCTCATTAAGCTGCAAAAACACCGACATACTGTTGTCGCCCGAATGAATAGTGCTGAAAAGGCCGTACAACACACTGTTGCTGTACGTTTCGCTGTTCCGCGCATAATCGCTGAAGCCTACTGTCAAATCCACCTTAAGCCGATACGGCGCGCCTAACAGCTGCGCACTATATTTTGGCACAGACGAAATTTTTGATTCATTCACCCCTGCCACCCGCGAACCATTAAGAAAATACATGGTAACAACCGTCTTTTCGCCCTGCTGCTCAAGGCTTATGTTCTGCAAATTAACGTCATCACCAAGGCTTGCGTCACCACCGCTCAATTCGCCGCTTATTACCTTGTCCTTGGGCGGTGTAATAACAGAAGGCGTCCCGTTCGCATTACAAGAAGCAAGCAAAAAGGACGCGCATAATAATATTGAAATTAAAATAATACTGATTTTTTTGTGCATTGGTTCCTTCCTTTAAATACTCTTCATTACTTCAGAATATTCCGCAAGCTTTGCCTTAACCTCATTTAGGTCGGCAAATGCAAATTGTCCGTTTTCATAAACAATATCTCCGCCCACCATCGTCATACATACATCCGCATCGCTGCCCGCATATACAATAAGTGATACAATGTCATAATCAGGCGTATAGCGTATTCCGCTTGTGTCAAGCATAATAAGGTCGGCATTCTGTCCCGCCTCAAGCGTTCCTTTTCCAAACCCCAACGCCTGCGCTCCGCAGCTCGTTGCAAGCTTCAACGCGCTCGCCGCCGGTATAGCTTTCGGGTCATACTCAGTACCCTTTTGTAAATATGTCGCGTATGTCATTTCCTCCATCACCGAAAGCTTGTTATTAGAAGATGCGCCATCCGTTCCAATCGTCACGCCCACGCCGTTTTTCAGCATTCTTGTAAGCGGCGCAACACCGCTTGCAAGCTTAAGATTGCTTTTAGGACAGCTTAGCACCGTCACATCGTGCTGCGCCATAAGCTCAATGTCATGCTCGCTTACCCACACGCAATGCGCCGCTAAAAACGGCACCTCCAAAAGCCCTGTTTTTTCGCACAATTCCATAGGAGTCATACCCTGCTCCGCAATACAGTTCTCGTGCTCTCCCTTTGTTTCGGAAATGTGCATATGCACACCCGTTTTAAGCTTCTTTGCTTCCTGCGCTATTTTCTCCAGCATTTCATTGTTTACCGTGTACTGCGCATGGGGCGACATATAAACCTTAAGCCGTCCTACATCGTTATACTTCGCAAACAATTCCCTGCTTTCCTCCAGCATCCGCTCGCCCACTCCCGGAGCCGGTGTTACCACAGCGCGCGAAAGCACAGCGCGCAATCCGCTTTCCTGTGCAGCTTTTGCAATAGAGTCCACAAAAAAGTACATATCATTAAAGCCCGTTACACCCGCCGCACTAAGCTCGCACATCGCCGCCATACTTGCCCAATATGCGCTGTCCGCGGTAAGCTTATCCTCCGCCGGGAAAATCTTTGTATTAAGCCACGTCATCAAATCAAGATCATCCGCATATGAACGAAACAAATTCATAGGCACGTGTGTGTGCGTATTTACAAATCCGGGCATCACCGCGTTTCCGCATGCGTCAATAACACGCTCTGCATCAAAATCAGGCGCACCGTCGGCGCTTCCTGCATAAACAATTTTACCCTCTTGAATTTGCAGCGTTGCATTTTTAACAACATCGTCATTATCATTGTTCGTTATCAGCGTTGCGTGCCGTATTTCAATCATTTTATTATTCTCCGTATAAATATTTGCGTTGTTCTTCACTCAATACATCAACCGCTCCGCCCATGGCCTTTAATTTTCTCACCGCCACGCTGTAATCAATATCACTCGGAAGATTCATGAGCCCTGTCTTCATATCTGCATGATTTTCTTTGATATATTTCTGCGCCAAAAACTGCAATGCAAAACTCATATCCATAATTTCCGCCGGATGTCCGTCACCTGATGCAAGATTTACCAATCTTCCGCCCGCAATTACATTTAATATTCTTCCGTCCTGCTGAATATAACCCTCCACATTGTGACGCATCTCCACAACCTTTTCGCTTATTTCCGCAAGCTCTGCAACATTCACTTCACAATCAAAATGTCCTGCATTGGTAAGCAATACTCCTGTTTTCATCTTTGCGAAATGCCGCGCCGTAATAACATTTTCACAGCCTGTAACTGTCACAAAAACATCACCCTCCGCCGCCGCATCATCCATCGTCATTACGTCAAACCCGTCCATAAGCGCTTCCGTCGCTTTAATGTGGTCAACCTCTGTCACAATCACGCGCGCGCCAAGTGCCGCCGCACGTTTGGCTACACCCTTGCCGCACCAGCCATAACCCGCTACCACAACGCGTTTACCCGCAACAATAAGGTTTGTAGTACGCATAATGCCGTCCCACACAGACTGCCCCGTGCCATATCTATTATCAAACATATATTTGCATTGCGCATCATTTACGGGAATAACCGGTATTTTGAGCACCCCCGCTTTTTGCATAGCCTTTAAACGCAACACCCCTGTCGTTGTTTCCTCGCTTGCCCCCCACACATTTTCAATCAACTGCGGGAACTCTTCATGCAGCATTGTAATAACGTCCGCCCCATCATCCAAAATCAAATTTGGCTTTGTAGCAAGCACACTTCTTATGTGCCCCTCATACTGCTCAGGTGTTTCACCGTGTATTGCATATACATCCGCACCGCCCTCAACCAGCGCTGCCACAACATCATCCTGCGTGGAAAGCGGGTTTGATGCACAAGCCGCAACCTGCGCGCCGCACGCTTGAATCACCTGAATAAGGTAGGCTGTTTTCGCTTCCAAATGACAGCACACGCACATCCTGTAACCCGCAAAAGGCTTACTCGGAGCAAATTCCTCCTCAAAGCTTTTTAACACGGGCATATAATGCTTAACCCACTCGATTTTCTGTTTGCCCGACGGCGCTAATTTAATATCTCTAATATCGCTCATTTCATTCCCCCTACTAATTGTTTAAGGTATATTGCAAAATCATCTTTTAAGTCATCTCTATCCAGTGCAAACTCACACGTAGCTTTCAAAAATCCAAGCTTGTCACCCAAATCGTAACGCGTTCCGTCAAATTCGTATGCATATATATCCTCTGTTTCGCGCAGCCGCCGCAGCGCATCCGTAAGCTGTATCTCCCCGTCTTTTCCGGGCGTAGTGCTTTTTATCGCATCAAATATTTTCGGAGTAAGCACATATCTCCCCATAATTGCAATGTCAGACGGCGCAGTCCCTAAGGCGGGCTTCTCCACTAAATCAGATACCTTGTGCAGCTTCCCTTGCAAATCATCTGTGGCGACAATTCCATACTTATCTGTATCCTTTTCATCCACACGCTGCACGCCGAGCACGGTTGAACCGCACTCCTCATAAGCCCTCATAAGCTGCATAAGCGCCGGTTTTTCCCCTTTTACAACATCATCACCCAATATAACCGCAAATGGCTCATCCCCAATAAAGTCCTTTGCCACAAGTATGGCGTGTCCTAACCCTAAAGGTTCTTTTTGACGAATATACATCATGTTTACCATATGGGCAATGTCATCCACAAGCTTCAGTAAATCACTTTTATTCTTTTTTTGAAGCTCGAGCTCCAGCTCAACCGATTTATCAAAATGGTCTTCAATCGCACGCTTGTTTCTGCCCGTAATAATAACAATACTCTCAATGCCGCTCGCCACCGCTTCTTCCACAATGTACTGAATGGTCGGTTTGTCCACTATCGGAAGCATCTCTTTTGGCTGTGCTTTTGTCGCAGGTAAAAAACGTGTTCCGAGCCCGGCCGCAGGAATGACGGCTTTTCTTATTTTCATTGTAATCCTCCATAGTAGTCATCCAGCATATTCTGCATTTTTTCTTTCACATAACGGCACATAAGCACGGTTTGTTTAGGCTGCTTTATCCCCTCTGTTCCGGGTACATCCTTTAAATATACAGGCTTCCCGACAATCAGCTTTACCTTTTTAGGCTTTGGAAAAACAAACACCATCGGAAGCACAGGAACGTCATTTTTTACCGCAAAATGAAATGCACCGTTTTTAAATTTACGTAATTCGTGTGAATACGGCGCAATCTCGCCCTCAGGATACATATGTATCTTACGCGTTGTATGCTGCAACGTATCATTAACCTGCGCTGAAAAATGCTCAAAATTCTTTATATCGGACGGCAGCGGCACTCCGCGCAGCACACGCACCAACCCGCCTATAATAAATGCTTCAAAATTATGCTTTAGCGCAATAAAATAAGGTGCACTCGGATAAAAAACATATGTAAGCATGGGCGAATCCATGTTGTGCACATGGTTTGCCACTGTAACTGCCGCCGTTTTCTTCACAAGCTTAGCGTTTTTCTTATCAATTACACTAAATCCCCATCGAATTTTAAAGAACAAATATCCGAATGGCATTCCCACAAACATTGCAAAATAATATAGAAACCGTAAACCCCAGTTTTTAGTTATGTAATGATAGTTTTCCTTTAGATGCAGCTTTATCGGTGCCCACATTCGTTCCGCCGGACCCCTCCTGCGAGGTTTTTCGCCGTCCTTTGCTTTATCCTTATGTAGCAAGTTGTCCTCCACATGTATACACTCTGCTTGTTCCGCTTTCAAAAAAATCGCTCTCCCATCCGCTTAACACTATGCAATAGATAATATATTATACCATAAAATATATCGTTTTCCAACAAAAAAACGTCCACAGGCATTCCCCCATGAACGTTTTTCATTTTTCTTGTTTTACTTATCTTCTTTTATTTCTTCTTCAATTACCGTTTCCGTTTCAATAACAACAGTTTCGGTATCTTCCTTAGCCGCTTCATCAATCTCTGCTTCCGCTTTTTCTTCAGTTACAATGCTTGCAGCGTCCTGCGTCGCGATTTCTTCAACCTCATCGGCGATCTCGTCCACGCGCGCTTCAATGCGCTCCACAACCTCTGCTTCTTCATCGGTCATTCCTATAATAACGCAGTCAAATTTTCTTCTGCTGAGTGTCACATAGAAATAAAGCAATGTAATCAGCACAAGCGAAACCGCCAAGAAAATAAGCATCATATACTGATATAAATATACCGGGTCAATAGTGCTTGTCGCGTCAAGTCCCCCCTGTATTTCACCCACAATCGCTTTAATCTGAAAAATCACCATAAATGCAGAAACCAACATACATACTAACGAAACCATGTTTGCTGCCTTGTGAGCATTATCATCCCACTGCACTATTACCGCAATTGATGCCACCGAAAGCGCCACATAAGGAATGTAGCGTGACACAAATGCAAACCCTTGTGTCGCATCCATTGCTTCCATCTGTGCCAAATTCGCATAAAATGCTGCACTTGCAAGCACAGACAGTATCAAAATCCCCCAAATGAAAATCTTAGCCCAAAATTCACGCTTGTTTTTTAACACAAACAACACAAACAGCAAACCCACAATACACGCCACAATCATGCCGCCGCTTGCATACCAAACGTTCATAAACTGGCTAAAGGTTATTCCCATCGGCGCCGCCAACGCAATATATCCCCCAAGACCTACAAAATAACCTGCGCAAGCAATAAGCGTAACAAGCGCAATGATGTAAAATGGTACTTTACTCGTTTTCTTTTCCATTACCTGTTCCATAAATTCTAATACCTACCTTTCCTTTGATAAAATCCCTATAAATTTACTTTTTCTTATCCTTATCACGAAGCTCTACTCGGCGAATTTTTCCGCTGATCGTCTTCGGTAATTCTTTGACAAACTCTATCTCCCGCGGATATTTGTAAGGCGCGGTTGTACGTTTCACATGGTCCTGTAATTCTTTTTTCAGCTCATCTGTCGGGGCATATCCCTCCGCCAGCACAATAGTAGCCTTAATAATCTGACCGCGTTCGGGATGCGGCACACCTGTTATAGCCGTTTCGAGCACCGCCTTGTGCTCCATAAGCGCGCTTTCCACTTCAAACGGTCCGATACGGTAGCCTGACGATTTAATTACATCATCCGCCCTGCCGACATACCAAAAATATCCATCCTCATCTTTCCACGCAACGTCCCCTGTACGATATATGCCATTGTGCCACACACGTTTTGTAAGCTCATCATCTCTGTAATAGCCCAAAAACATCCCCGTCGGAATCTCTTTGTCGGTACGCACAATGATTTCACCGGTTTCACCCGGCACACAGCTTTCCCCATTTTCATTTATAATGTCAAGGTCATACATAGCATTAGGTTTTCCCATAGACCCCGGTCGCGGCTCCATCCAAATAAAATTGCCTATGGTAACGGTAAGCTCGGTCTGCCCGTAAATTTCCATAAGCTTAAGCCCCGTTGCTTCCTTAAACTGATAAAACACCTCAGGGTTCAACGGTTCGCCCGCAATGCTCGCATATTTCAAGGATGAAAGATCATATTTACTCAAATCCTCTTTTATAAAATATCTGTAAATCGTCGGCGGCGCACAAAAGGTCGTCACCTTGTACTTTTCAATTTTCTTGAGTAACTTGTCAGGCACAAACTTATCCATATCATAAACAAAGATGCAAGTTTCCGCGAGCCATTGCCCGTAAAGCTTTCCCCAAGCGCTCTTTGCCCATCCCGTATCCGCAACCGTAAGGTGCAGCCCCTCTGGGTCCGCGTTGTGCCAATATACCGCCGTCACAATATGCCCTAACGGATACACAAAATTATGCGCCACCATTTTAGGCATACCTGTCGTTCCCGATGTGAAATAAAGGAGCATTATATCATCATTTTGCGTTGCGTCCTCACCCATAGGACGCGCAAATTCTTCTGAACACCTGCTCAATTCTCCTCGGAATTCAAGCCAACCGGCCCGTTCTTCCCCTACAAGTACTTTTTTTTCAAGCGTCGGCGACTGCTCCGCTGCACCCTCAACGTGCTCTTTAAGCTCTCCGTCGCTTGTACAAACAATCATCTTTACATCTGCTGCATTACAGCGATAAATAATATCCTTTTTCGTCAATAAATGTGTAGCCGGAATTGCAATCGCCCCCAGCTTATGCAGCCCGATAATCGCAATCCAAAAATCATAATGGCGTTTTAAGATAAGCATTACCTTATCGCCCTTTTTAATCCCCTCATTTTTAAAGAAATTCGCCGACTGATTAGAAAGCCTGCTCATCTCCTCAAATGTAAATGTCCGCTCCTCGTCCTTATCATTTGTCCACAAAAGCGCGCGTTTATTTGGTTTTTCTTTCGCAAGCTCATCTACTACATCAAATCCGAAATTGAAATTTTCGGGAACAATAGTTTTGAAATTTTTAGCAAAATCTTCATAGTCTGCAAACCCTGTTGTGCTATATTTTTCAAATATCCTCATCTGTTATCCTCTATCGTTATCACTTAGAAATTATCGCCAAAAACTGACAAGCTTCACCGTTTTCAGCGCGCATTGCGTGCGGCGTTTGCGCATCAAAATACACAACGTCACCCTCATGCAAAAGTATCTCGGAATCGTGTATAAAAAGTGTCATGCTTCCCTTAATAACGTAATTAAATTCCTGCCCCGCATGAGCATTTTTCTTCACCGCATCTACATCCTTAGGCTCTACCGTCACTAAAAACGGCTCCATTACACGGTTTTTAAATATCGGCGCAAGATGCTGATACTTATACGCTTTCCTGCGCTCCATCTTAAGCCCCTCACCTTTTCGCACAAGCGAGAATGTCTTAAGCTTTGCATTATCCCCCGTTAAAAGCTCGGTAATATCCACCCCGAAACGGTTTGCAAGCGTATACAAAAAGCTAAACGAAAAATCTTTTTCACCCGCCTCATACTCGCGGTACTCTTCCGCGCTCTTGCCCGTAAGCTCAGCCATTTCTTCTATTTCAATTTCTTCAATCTCGCGCAAAACACTTATTCTCTGCGCAATTTCCTTAATTTCGTTCATACTGAATACCGTTCCTTATCAAACAAGAGCTACTTAATTTTAACAGCTTCACTTCCGAAAATCACTATTACACCGGCCTTATCCCAAATAATGTCCTCGCCTTCCAAATTCTGGAATTTGTCACCATATACTTTTTTCACTTCCGCCGGCTGTCCGTCCGATTTCTGTGTATCAAACATAATATATCCATATACCGTTTGCGGCCAATCCTCTGTCACCGCAAATTCCGCTTTAAGATTATCGCCTTGCTTTGTAATCTTTTGTTGCGCAACACGCGTTCCGTTTGAATTCAGTACACTGATAATGCCGTTTGTGCCGTCCATAATATCCGATGTGCCTGATATGGTAAGCGTGCTCCCTTTAAGCTCTGCCTTGCATGAGCCGGTAATTTTCACCATAGTCCCCGTCGCTTCAGGCTTCTTTATGTCCTGTGCTCCGCCGCACCCTGTAAAAATAGTTACTGCGGCAATCACAGTAATAAATAACGCAATTAACTTCTTTTTCATGTTAGTTTATATGCCCCTTTCGCAAAAACGCCTTATAATAGTATAGTAAAAACAACCTCGGATGTAAAGGATTTTCTGCTTATTAGCCATATATTGTG
>JAVXIJ010000016.1:0-21190 GCA_036648415.1 Christensenella sp. | reverse complement strand
AAAAAAAGGCTTTACAATTGTGCTGTAAAGCCAAATTAGTTGGTGCCGGTGATCGGGGTCGAACCGATACGGTATTGCTACCACGGGATTTTGAGTCCCGCACGTCTGCCAATTCCATCACACCGGCAATAATATCGACTAAAAAATGATAGCATATCAAATCATAAAAGTCAATCAAAGCAGTGCGATTTATGATATACTTAATTTGTAAGTGTGGGTAGGGGGGATAAAAAGATGAAATGTAAAATGATGGCAGTTTTGCTTTGCGCGGTATTATTGTTCGCAGGTTGTGCCGATGCAGGACAAGATACAGCATCTGTAAGCCCGACTGTTGTGGCGGCAGAGGAGGATAGCCCGCAAGCGCCGGAAGCAGTGCCGACACCTACGGTTGCGCCTAAAGTGTTATCGGGTATGGTAACAGCTTCGGATGAAAATGGGATTTCGCTGCAAAATGAAGACGGACAAAAAATTGATTTTGTATGCGGTGAGGCCGCATTAGATATAATAGCGCTCGGAAGTACGGCGGAAGTGACGTATACGCAAGACGGGGATAAATATAAGGTGCAGAGTGTTTCTGCAAAAACTCCGCCGCCAAACCCGCCATTTAATTTATATGAAGCGAGAGCAAAAGAAATTCTTGCTGAAATGACGCTTGAGGAAAAAGTCGGTCAAATGTTTTTTGCGCGTTGTCCGGCAGAGGATGCGGATGAGGTTGCAGATAAATATCAGCCGGGCGGATATGTTTTGTTTGATCGTGATTTTAAGGATGAAACAAAGGATGAAGTGAAGGATAGCATTGCACAATATCAGCAGGCTTCAAAAATCGGTATGCTTATCGGCGTAGATGAAGAGGGCGGTACGGTTAAACGTGTCAGCAAATATAAAGCATTATGTGATGAGCCGTTTTTATCGCCGCAGGCTTTATATGAAAAAGGCGGAATAGAGCTTATCGTAAGCGATACAAAGAAGAAAGCAGATGTGCTTAAGGATTTAGGAATAAATGTAAATCTTGCACCTGTGTGTGATGTTTCCACAGATCCCGAAAACTTTATTTATAAACGCGCATTTGGCAAAGAAGCGGAAGAAACTGCAAAATATGTGTCGGCGGTTGTGACGCAAATGAATGAAAGCGGTATTGGTTGTACACTTAAGCATTTTCCGGGGTATGGGTCAAATGTAGATACACACACAGGAATTGCGGACGATAAGCGCAGTTATGATTCGTTTGTCGCCAATGATTTCATACCGTTTTCGGCAGGTATAGCTGCAAATGCCGGGAGTGTGCTGGTTTGTCACAATATTGTTGAAAGCATAGATGGGGATTATCCGGCGTCATTATCTGCAAAAGCGCACGATGTTTTGCGCAATACACTTGGGTTTAGCGGCGTTATAATGACGGACGATTTGTATATGGAAGCAATAAGAGATGAATACGGCGTCGGGCAAGCGGCGGTTATGGCGGTGCAGGCGGGAAATGATTTGTTGTTAAGCTCACAATTTGAAGATCAATATGCGGCTGTGCTTGCGGCGGCGCAGGACGGTACTTTAAGTGAAGACACTGTAAATGGAGCAGTTACACGTGTGTTATGTTGGAAATTGACTTTAGGAATAGCAAAATAGTTATATGAATATGTTATCTGCAATTGCATACAAATAAATATTAACTTTTTCTTAATAGAAATATATTTAGTTGGTGTTTACGGATATAATAAGGTAAAATGGTAGTATGCTTTAATGATATTAACAAAGCAGACAATGCAGCACACATTATTAAAATTCGGATCTGGGGGAAAGGTTTTGTTCTTTTCGTATTGCGAAACGAATAATCAAATGTTTTTATGAAAAAATTATCAATTATTATACCTGTGTATAATAATGAAGAGAACTTAAAGATGATGTATGCGGGACTTAAGGAAGGTGTTCTTGGCTCGCTTGTTTATGATTATGAGATAATTATGGTGGATGATGGTTCGGCGGATGGCTCTTTTGCGGTGATGGAGGAGCTTGCGTCTATAGATAAGCACATTGAGCTTGTGAAGCTTTCGCGTAATTTTGGTGAACACGCAGCGCTTTTGGCGGGGCTTAATATGTGCACCGGGGATTGCGCTTGCAAAAAATCGGCAGATGCTCAAGAACCGCCTAAACTTATTTTAGATTTTTTAGAAAAATATGAGGCGGGTAATGATGTGGTGCTGGCAGTTCGAGAGAGCAGAAACGAGCCGTTCACACAACGCTTTCTTTCCAATCGCTATGCCGCAATAATGAGAAAGCACGCGCTTGCGAATATGCCCGTAGGAGGATTTGACAGCTTCCTTATTGACCGTAAGGTAATTGATGTTTTGGTTTCGATGGATGAGCTTAATACCTCACTTATGAGCCAAATTTTATGGAGCGGTTTTAAAACAACGCAAGTGCCGTATACGCGTCTTGAACGTGCGGCGGGTAAATCCGGCTGGAGTTTTTCAAAAAAAGTAAAATTAGCAATGGATTCATTGCTTGGCTTTTCCACCCTTCCGATTAAGGTTATAACGGGAGTGGGCAGTGTTTCGTTTACAGTATCGCTGCTTTGGCTTATATGCGCGCTTATTTACGGCGGAGTGAGCGACGAGGGAGCAGACCGTTTTGCGGTTTTGATTTTGCTCATGTTTCTGCTGTTCGGAATGTTGATGCTTGCGGTGGGAATGTTGGGGCAATATTTGTGGAGAACGTTTGATGCGGCGCGTAGGCGTCCTGTATTTATAATTGAAAAGGTTAAGAAAAATGACTGAAATAAAGCTTGGAAAACGATCCTTTTGGGAAATTGTAAAACAAGAGCATTTGATTTTGATTGCTCTTGTATTTTTGTTCTATTATACTTGGTGTGTGCTGCTTCCCGAAGCGGTAGCGCCTGATGAATATATGCGTTATCAAGTACCGGAATTTATTTACAATAACGGATATTTACCGCATGGCGCCGAACCCGCCATAAGGGATGTGAATTGGGGCATTTCATGTGCGTTTTCGCCGTATTTAGCGCAGCTTATAGGGTTTGGATTCATGAAAATTGCAGGTCTGTTTACGACGGACCCGTTTGCAATGCTAATGGCGGTGCGTATGGTGAGTGTGCTTTCCGCAACGGCAACGGTTTGGGTATGTATAAAAATATCGCAGCAACTGTTTGCAAGCAGCGTTGCTCGCGCGTTGTTTGTGGTGCTTGTGGCGGCGCTCCCGCAGTTTATTTATTTGGCAACATATGTAAATAACGATAGCTTTGCTATTTTTACAACTTCTGTGATACTTTATGCGTGGGTCATAGGTCTGAAGAACAAATGGCCGATGAAAAGCTGCGTGTTGCTTGGAATAGGCATGGGAATCTGTGCAATGTCTTACTATAATGCTTACGGATGGCTTTTAACAAGTGTTATTTTGTTTTTTGTGTCCGCATTGATTATGGATAAGGCGCGGTGGCGTGATAAAAAATTCCGCATAAAAATATATGTGATAGTGGGAATCTTTGCGGCGATTACGGCATGGTGGTTCATTCGCAGCTATATTATTTATGACGGGGATTTTTTAGGGCTGAATATCACAGAAAAATATAAGGAAATGTACGCTCTTGATTATTTAAAACCGTCAAATGCGGGCAGTGTACAACAAAGCGGTGCATCACTTTGGCATATGCTTTTTGACATGGGTTGGGCGCGTACAAGTTATTTTAGTGCAATAGGGGTATTTGGTTCGCTAAATGTGTTTTTGCCGTTATGGATATACGTTGTATACAGCGCAATGTTTTTGGTCGCGTTCATCGGATGCATTATGCGTTTAGTGGCATTTATAAAGGAAAAAAGTGCGGATAAACCTAAAAAGTGTCTTGCGGGTATTTGCATGATAATTACAATTGTAATACCGATTGCGCTTAGCATTTATTATTCATATACAAGTGATTTTCAAGCACAGGGAAGATATATTTTGCCGATGCTGTTATCGTTTATGGTATTTGTAACGGTGGGTCTAAAGACGTTTTTTGGTCGTATTTTGCCTAAAAAAGCGGCGGACGCAGCGCTCGCAGTAATAGCTATATTGCTTATATTGATTACAATTTATTGTTTTGCAGGGGTTTATATACCAATTTACAGATAGACAAAAAAGGAGATATTTATGATAAGCTTTAATATACCACCGTGCGGGCCGAATAGTTTTCGTTATATTAAAGAGGCGGTTTATCGTCATCAAATTTGCGGAGATGGTGAATTTACACAAAGATGCAGTCAGTGGCTGAAGCTAAATTGCGATATTTCAAATGTATTTTTGACAACATCTTGTACGCATGCGCTTGAAATGACGGCGCTTTTGTGTAAGATAAAGCCGGGTGATGAGGTAATTATGCCATCCTACACTTTTGTTTCAACGGCAAACGCCTTTGTGTTGCGTGGAGCTAAGATTGTATTTGTGGATATTCGTCCTGACACAATGAATATTGATGAAAAACTCATAGAAAGTGCGATTACGAGTAAAACGGTTGCTGTTGTTCCGGTGCACTATGCGGGTGTTGCCTGTGAAATGGATACTATTATGGATATTGCAAAGCGGCACAACCTTAAGGTTGTAGAAGATGCAGCACAAGGGGTAAAGTCTACCTATCACGGTCGTGCTTTGGGAACAATCGGAGATTTTGGATGCTTTAGTTTTCATGAAACGAAAAATTATAGCATGGGTGAGGGCGGTGCGCTTTTGTGCCATGGCTCAAAGTATACCGAAAGTGCAGAAATTATTCGCGAAAAGGGAACGAATCGCAGCAAGTTTTTCCGTGGGCAGGTGGATAAATATACGTGGATGGATTGCGGGTCTTCATATCTTCCGAGCGACCTTAATGCGGCGTTTTTGTTGGGACAGTTAGAGATTGCGGACGTGATTTTTGCAGACAGAATTTCAAGCTGGAATAGATATTACAGCGGGCTTGTACCGCTTAGTGAAGAAGGAAAAATAGAGCTTCCGGTAATACCCGATGGCTGCGAGCATAATGCGCATATGTTTTACATAAAGACGAAAAATCTTGAGGAACGCACGGCGCTTATATCGTTTTTAAAAAGCAGATATATTGAAACAGCGTTTCATTATATTCCGCTCCACAGCGCTCCGGCGGGAAAGCGGTTCGGTGTGTTTGCGGGAGAGGATATTTACACGACAAAAGAAAGCGACCGTTTGCTGCGTTTGCCAATGTATTACGAGCTGCAAAAGGATGACATTGATTATACGGTTTCCACAATACATGAATTTTACAGAAATAAAGAGGGAAATTGATGAAAAAAATTGTAATCATCGGTGCGGGAGAGTTTCAAAATCCGTTGATTAAAAAAGCAAAAGAAATGGGATATGAAACACATGTATTTGCATGGGAATGCGGAGACATCGGTGAAAAAACCGCTGACTGTTTTTATCCTGTAAGTATTATTGAAAAAGAACAGATTTTAGAACAATGCAAGAAAATTTCGCCTGCGGCGGTGGTGACGATAGCCTCAGACCTTGCGGCGGTCACAGTAAATTATGTGGCGGGCGCTTTAGGGTTACCGTGCAACAGCGCCGAATGCACGTTGTGTGCGACAAATAAGTTCCACATGAGGGAAGCGTTTTTTCGGGCGGGGGTCAGCACACCGTCTTTTGCGCTTATAGAAGATGCCGACAAGCTTGAGGCGCTTCAAAAATTGCAATTTCCATTGATTATTAAGCCGACAGATCGTTCGGGCAGCAGGGGAATTACTAAGGTTGAAAGATTAAGTGAAGCGCGTGAAGCGGCTTACACGGCGATAGAATATTCCTTTGAAAAAAAAGCAATTGCGGAAGAAATGATTTCAGGAGCGGAATATAGCTGCGAGTGTATTTCGCAGAACGGAAAGCATCATATTTTGTCATTCACAAAAAAAGAAACGACAGGTGAACCGCATTTTATTGAAACAGGGCATATAGAACCCTCGGATATTCTTCCGGAGAATGAACAAGCAATCAAGGATGATATTATAAGTGCGCTAAGCGCACTTCATATTACGACGGGTGCTTCTCACGCGGAGTTTCGGCTGTCAGATGCGGGCAAAGCCCGTATTATTGAAATTGGTGCGCGAATGGGTGGAGATTGCATAGGTTCGCATTTAGTACCGCTTGCAACCGGATATGATTTTATGAAAATGGTGGTTGAGGCGGCGGCAGGAGAGCCGCTTTCTATGGAGCGCGCGCCGCACTGTAATGCGGCGGCGATTAGATTTTTATTTGCGAAAAGTGATGTTGAAAACATGAAAACTGTTAAAAAAAGGTTCCCGAGGGTTATAGTTGAAAAAAGTCCTATTAAAGAAGAAAATTTGTTGAACGTTGTGGATAGCTCTACCCGCGCCGGTTTTTATATTATGGCGGGTGCTCGGGAAGAAATTTATCAGGTAATGCGCCTTACCGGCGCAGAAAGGCAGGAATGAGTCATGAATAAAAAATTGGTTTTTGTGATGATGGCAGTGATGCTATGCGTATTGGTTTTTGTCGGCTGTGAGAGCAGCACGGGTGTGGAAACAGGGCTATCAAGTGAGCAGCCTGAAGCTACGCAAACAGCAGCACCGACAGTAACGCCAACACCGACAGCAGCACCACCGACAGCAACGCAAGTGCAAGAAGCAATTGCGGCGAAAGCAGAGGATAGCACGCTTACGGTAAGCGCTACGGAAATTGTGAAAATGATGCCTGATATTGCATATGTAAGTATTGGTGTGCGCACCGTGGGAGATACGGCGGATGCGGCGCAGCAGGAAAATGCGCGCATTGCGGGTGCGTTTTTAGCGGCGGTAGAAAAGCAGGGTGTTGCAAAGGAGGATATTGAAACACAAGGCATAAATGTTTATGCGGATTATGAGAACCCGCAAAAGACGGTTATGGAAAACACTTATCGTGTGACGATACGCAAAATTGATACGGTAGGAGCGGTAATAGATGCGGCAATTGCGGCAGGCGCAAATACTACTTATTCACTTGAGTTTGACCTTGCGGATAGTGATGCGGCATATATGGAAGCGCTTGGTAATGCTGTTAAAAATGTAGAAATTAAAGCTAATGCCGTGGCTCAAGCAGGCGGATATGAGATAGTTCGACCACAGGCAATAACGGAAAACAGCGCAGGCTACGGCGCGCAGCCGTATGTGGTGGGGGCGGATGCGGCGGTAAATGAAAGCGGAGCAAAAACGCCTACACCTGTTGCGCCTAAAGAGCTTGAAATATCGGCAACGGTTTCGGGAACATATGTAATTAAATAGATGCAAAAATTGAAAAAGCGCCTTGGTAACGGGGCGTTTTTTTTGTGAGTACAAATAAAAAACGTGCAAAAAGGTTGTCGTGCGTAAAAAATAGTAATATAATAAAAAACTGTGTGACAGGGGATAATTCAGTATTACGGTAAAGGAAAAAATATGAAGAGTTTATTTCAGATTGGTATAATATTTGCTGTGTGTTTTGCGGGAGAGCTGATTTCAAAGCTTATTCCGATTGCCATTCCGGCAAGCGTGGTGAGTATGCTTTTATTGCTTGTATTGTTAATTTTAAAATGGATAAAACCGCGGCACATAGAACGATTCGGTGATTTTTTGTTGAGAAATATGGCGTTTTTCTTTATACCTGCGGGTGTAGCGATTATGGAGCAGTTTGATTTATTAAAAGATAATCTGTTGGTGTTTTTATTGATTTGCTTTGTAACTACAATACTTACATTTTTCGTGACCGCATATACGGTTAAGGGTGTGATGGCAATACAAAAAAAAGCAAGGGAGGGACGAGAGCATGAATAATTTTGTGTCTTCACCGTTTTTTGGAATTTTGCTGTGTATAGGTACATATGCTGTGGGATTGTGGGTAAACCAAAAAACAAAGTCGCCGATTGCCAATCCGCTTATGATAGCGATTGCACTTACAATAACTGTGCTTGCAGTATTCAAAATCCCGATTGAGGATTTTAATGCCGGTGCAAATATGATAGGCTTCTTTTTAGTGCCCGCCACGGCGGCGCTTGCACTCTCGATTTATCGTCAGATAGATTTGCTGAAGCAAAATTTCTTGCCTGTTATTGCAGGAAGCGCGGTGGGCTCGCTTGTGTCTATGGGCAGTGTATACGGATTATGCAGGTTGTTTGGACTAAATGACATATTGACTCATTCGCTTATACCAAAGTCGGTTACAACACCTATTGCGATGGACCTATCTATTCAGCTCGGCGGTGAACCGTCCGTTACTATGGCGGCGGTTGTGGTGACGGGCATAATAGGCGCGATGGCAGCACCCATGCTTATAAAGCTTTTTCGTGTAAACAATTCGGTTGCCGCAGGCGTAGCAATAGGTACGTCAAGTCATGTACTGGGAACTGCAAAGGCGCTTGAAATCGGTGAAACAGAGGGCGCTATGAGCGGAATTGCTATTGGTGTATCGGGAATTTTAACGGTACTGTTTGCTATGTTTATTGCGTGAAATATTGTTGATGTTATGGCGCTCGTTTTTACGGCGGGCGTTTTTTTATTATGTAAAAATTCAAAAAGTGTTCATGGAATTGCGCAATATGCGACATAAAAACAGTGGCTATGCGTTTGATTTAAAGGGTAAAGCATGGTAAAATATTTACAGTCGCATAGCGACGGAAAGCAGGAAAACTCATGGCGGATACACTGCTCGCGATTGATGGGAACAGTCTTGTATTTAGGGCATATTGGGCATTACCCACAACTATGCAGGATAAAGAGGGCAGACCGGTTAATGCGATATACGGCTTTTTTACTATGCTGTTTCGCGTAATAGAGGAATATAACCCAACATATATTGCGGTGGCATTTGACCGCAAGGAAAAAACATTCAGACATGAAAAATATGCGGAATATAAGGCGGGGCGGCGCAAGACGCCTGAGGAGCTTTTGGTACAAATTCCGTTGCTGCAAAAGGCGCTCGAGCAAATAGGTGTGCACTTTATAGATCAGGCGGGCTATGAAGCTGATGATATAATCGGTGCATTGTCGGTGGAGGCAGAGCGTGAAAATATGACATCATATATTTTCACGGCGGATAAGGACCAACTTCAGCTTATAGATGGGCATATAAATGTTGTGCTCACAAAAAAAGGCGTAAGTGAAACAAAGCTGATGACGCGTGAAGCTTTAAAGGAAGAAATGGGGCTTACACCTGCGCAAATTACAGACCTTAAGGCGCTTATGGGGGATGCATCGGATAACATTCCGGGGATTGCGGGTGTCGGCGAAAAAACGGCGCTGAAGCTTTTGCATGAATATCCGACAATAGAAGAGCTTTACGAGAACATTGACGCTTTACCTAAAAATAAGCTGTATGAAAAGCTTGTGTCGGGCAAGGAATCAGCGTTTATGTCTAAGGAGCTCGCTACCATAGAAACGGGAATGCCGCTAAAAGAAAAATTGGCGGATTTCGCGTTTGGCGGGCTTGATATTGCAGGGCTCAGAAGCATGAGTGAACAATACGGTTTTATGTCGTTTTTGAAGCGGTTTGATATAGTGCGTGAAAAGGCGAAAACTGTCAAAACAGAAAATATTTCACCGCAGGAGCTTGAGCTTTTAGATGATGCGTATGAATTTGTGCTGCTGATGAAGGATGGCGTACGCATAGCTATTGACGGTGAAACGGAGTATGTAATACCGTTAAAGCAGACACTTATTGATGACGGATATGATTTAAATGATGTTATAAAGGCGCTAAAACCGTTTTTGGCAAACAAAAAGGTGATTGCGCATGATGTAAAGGCACTTATGCATGAATGGGGAGCAGAGATGTTCAACGAGTTTTATGATACAATGCTGGGCGCATGGGTGCTAAATCCATCTTATTCAAAATATGATTTGGCGGGAGTGTTAAACCGCGCGGAGCTTGAAGAAAATGCAGCGGGCTTGTTTGCACTCGCTGAGCGCCAGCGTGATGAAATTGAGCGCACAGAGCTTGAAGAGGTGTTTTATGAAATAGAACAGCCGTTGCTGCGTGTGCTGTTTGATATGGAAAGCGCAGGTTTTCGCGTCAGCAGTGATGCACTGCAAACACTCGGAAAAAAATATGATAAACAGATAGCTGAGCTTACAGCCTGCATATATGGGTTCGCAGGACAGGAATTTAATATCAGCTCGCCTAAACAGCTTGCGGAAATTTTGTTTGAAAAGTTAGAACTGCCCGTTATCAAAAAAACAAAGACGGGTTATTCAACGGATGTTGAGGTTTTGGAGAAGCTTGCAACCAAGCATCCGATAATTGCTCCTATAATGGAATATAGGTCGCTTTCTAAGCTTAAGGGCACATATGTTGACGGAATGCTGAGCCTTATTAAAAATGGGGTAGTACATACCACATTTTTGCAGACAGCAACCGCAACAGGACGGCTTTCAAGTGTAGAGCCGAATTTGCAGAATATTCCCATAAAGTCCGCTATGGCAAATGATATCAGAAGCGCGTTTACTGCGCCTGAGGGTTACAGTATTGTGTCGGCGGATTATTCGCAGATAGAGCTGCGTATTTTGGCGGCAATTGCGAATGATGAACATTTAAAAGATGCTTTTTTAAAGGGTGAGGATATTCATGCGCGTACAGCGGCGGAGGTGTTGGGCAAGAAAATAGACGAGGTGACCTCTGCGGAACGCGCAAGCGCAAAAGCGGTGAATTTCGGAATTGTATATGGCATCAGTGATTTTGGATTGGCGCGAAATTTGGGTATTACGAGAAAGCAGGCAGGGGATTATATAGCGCGATATTTTGAAGAATTCGGCGGTGTGCGCAAATATATGGATGAAATAATTGTTCGCGCACATGATGATGGATTTGTGCGCACGATTTGCGGACGTATTAGGTATATTCCTGAGCTTGCATCAGGAAATTATAATATTCGTTCGTTTGGAGAGCGTGCGGCGCTTAATACGCCCATTCAGGGAAGCGCAGCAGATGTTATAAAAATCGCAATGAATAAAGTACAGAGTGCGTTGCACGAAAGAAAATTTGAGTCTAAGTTGGTATTACAGGTGCATGATGAATTGATTATATATGCAAAGGACAGCGAAATAGTCGAGGTTACAGAGCTGTTGCGTGATTGCATGGAGCACGCAGTTAAGCTAAGCGTTCCGTTGTGCGTGAATGTGGCGCACGGCAAAACATGGGCGGAGGCAAAATGAAACGGTGTATAGGGCTTACGGGAAACAGCGGTGCCGGAAAAAGCACGGTTGCAGAGTATTTGAAAGAGCTTGGCGCGGATATAATTGACGCAGATGAGATTTCACATGAGCTTTGCGATGTGGGCGCAGAGGGTTATGCCGCTGTTAAAAAAGCCTTTGGTAAGAAATTTTTGCGGGCGGATCGGTCGCTTGACCGTCGCGCTTTAGGCGCGTACGTATTTGCAGATGAGGAGGCGTTAAGCCGGCTTAACGCAATACTTCATCCGCTTGTTATAAAAGAGGTGCGGCGAAGAAAAGCGGAGTCGCAAAAGGAAGTGGTGGTTATTGATTGCGCATTGCTTGTTGAGGTTGGACTTGCAGAGGATGCGGATGAGATATGGCTTGTTCGTGCGGATACGAAAAATAAAGAAAAGCGTATATGCAGGCGCGATAATATCGATGCACAATATGCTTGCCGCCGTTTGAAGAACCAACAAAGTGATGATGAGCTTGAGCGATATGCTGATGTGGTAATTGCCAATGACGATACAGTAGATGAGCTGAAAAAACAAGTAAAGGGATATTATTATGAGCAGAGTGGTAAACGGTAAACGGCGTGGAAACAGTAAAAAAGCGATTGTATTTGTTTGCGTGGCGGCGTTGATTGCGGCGGCGATTATAATTGGCGCATTTGTGGTGCTGCCGGCGCTTGAGCGACAGCAGTACAATTTGGAATATAAAGATTTAATTGAGCAGTATTCTGCAAAATATAACATCGACCCATATTTTACAGCAGCTGTAATTCATACGGAAAGCGGCTTTGACGCAGAGGCTGTGTCGGAAGCGGGCGCAATAGGGCTTATGCAAATTATGCCTGAAACAGGGGAATGGATTGCGGGGAAACTCGGAAATGCGGAGTTTAAAACGCAGGATTTGAATGATCCTGCAACAAATATAGAGATGGGATGTTGGTATTTACAGTTTTTAAGTGAGCGATTTGATAATAATCTGCCCGTGATGATGGCGGCTTATAATGCCGGGCATAATAAGGTGCGTGAGTGGCTTGAAGATGCAAAATATTCTCAGGATGGAAAAACACTTACAGAGATTCCTTATGAACAGACGGAAAATTATGTTAAAAAGGTGACAAAAGCGTATGAGAAATACAAAGAATTTTATGAGCTGGGGTAAAAGAATAACAGCTGCATTTATTGCGTGCGCGTGCGTATTGTTCAGCGCGTGCGGAAACATTATAAATACTGCGCAGAATGAAAAGTCATCTGCAATACCTGCGGAATCGGCTTTAGTATCAACAGACGAAAAACAGCAAGGCGGAGATTTGTTTATTGCAATGCCGGTGGGGGTAAAGTCCCTTGATCCGCTAACGGCTACAGATGAGGACCTTGTAAATTTGTTGGCACTGATATATGAACCGGCGGTGCGGGTGGGGAATGACGGAAAGCCTGAACCATGCCTTGCGGAATCATGGACAGTAGACGAGAGCGGCACGGTATACACGTTTAAGGTGCGCCCGAATGTTACGTTTACAGATGGAACTCCGCTTACAGCTGCGGATATAGTGTATAGCGCCAACAGAGTGGTTTCTGTTACGGGAGCTGCGTTCGGTGTGCCGATTGTGCCGTCGGTGCAGCCGTCGGAGCCAAGCCCAAGCGCATCACCCGAGGCATCACCTACAGTAGAAATTGTGCAGAGTAATCCATACAGCCGTTATAATTCTATTGTTGCAGGCATTGAAGCCGTGGACACAGAAACGGTGAAGCTTACAATGACAAAGCCGGGTGTGGAAGCGCTTTACTTTATGTCTTTTCCTATTATGACAGAAGCACTTGCGGCGCAAGGAATGACGGTGGGGACAGGACCATATAAACTTGAGACTTTTAATGCTGAAACAGAAGCAGTTTTTGCTGTAAATGATACATGGTGGGGAACAAAGCCTAATATTCAGCAAATTGTTGCAAAACCTATGACGGGCAGCAGCGCAAAGCTTGATGCGGTTTCCACAAGTGTTTTAGATTTTGTGACAACAGATGTATTATATGCGGGAAAATACAAGATTGCGGGAAAAACGCAGGTTGTGGACTATATGACAAATTATTACGACTGTCTTATTCCGAACCTCAGCAATGCCGCGCTTGGTGTAACAGAGGTGCGCAAAGCGCTTTCTTATACTATTGACAGACGCGAGATTATTTCAACGGTGTTGCTAAACCATGCAGTTCCGGCAAATATGCCCATTGCGCCTAACTTTTATGCATATGACCCAAAATATAAACAGGATGACAATTTAAAAACGGCACGCGAGCTTTTGCGCAGCGCGGGTTATAAAACAAGTGCAGATGACCCTGATGGCGGTGCGCTTCAATTCTCGCTTATTGTGCCTGATGACAGAACGCTTCCATACCGTATGGAGGCAGCGCGTGCGATTGCAAAGCAGTGCGAGGAAGTGGGAATCACAATTAACGTGGAAACACTGAATCAAAAGGATTATTATGACCGATTACAGGCAAAAAGCTTTGATTTAGCTTTGTGCAGTTTTTATATGGATGAAGATCCGGATATTGGATTTATGTTCGATATAGGCGGAGCGGCAAATTACGGCGGAGTAAACAGCAGTGAAATTACAGGTGCTATATCGGCAGCGCGCAATGCGTTCAAGGAAGAGGATATTATAAATGCCTATAGTGAGCTGCAAAAACAGCTTACAGAGCGTGTCCCGCAGATTGGGCTTTATTATCGTATGAATTCAGTGGTGTGCAATGATTTGCTTAAAGATTTAAACGGTATGCGCCAAGGGCGTGTGTTTGCTCATGTAAACGAATGGTATTACAAGAAAAGTTAGCATATAAAAAATGCGTCACAATATAGGTGACGCATTTAATATTTGTATATACTATTTGCCTGCTGTGCGGACAACCGAAAGGATGTGCTCCTCGTCGGGAAGAGCAGATATATCAGTTTTACTGTTGTTGAAATATAAAAATGTGTGACCGGCCATACCGCTTTCAAATTCATCTTTACCGCCGGTGGGCATACCAAACAGTGATGCTGCATAGGCGGTGTCGCCGATGCGTACCAATACTGCACGGTGCTCCCAAGTGTCAGCACCGCCAAAGGCGGCACGGTATGCTGCATAATCAGCAGCGGATGGGGTTGTTACATATGCACAATTTTTCCCGCCGGTGCGGATGAGGTTAAATGTAGCGCCGCTGTTAAGGTCTTGAACGGTGAATTGCGTGCCGGCGGGTATCAAGGCGGTTATGCTATCCCAAGCGGAAAGCTCACCCTTTTCTTTAATTACACCGGAATAACCGGGGCCCGAGGTTTTTTTAACACGCGGATTGATAGGCGCGCGCGGCGCGGCGGCGGCGAAAAGTGCATCAAAGGTGTCACTGCCGACCTGCCCGTCAGGGTCTATGCCGCTTTGAAGTTGAAATTTTTTGACGGCATTTGCTGTTAAATCACTGAATTTACCGGTGGGGCGATAATTAAAATATCCTAAATCACGCAGGCGCGTTTGAACAAGCGCAACCTCGTCACCGGTAGAGGATTGCTTGATTGTGGTGTCGCCTTCAGCCATTGCAACCATGGGGAATGTAAATATAAGACATATAATAAGTATACAAATAAATTTTCTCATAGCTTTATTCTACAAAAAAGTAAGAAAAAAAGCAAATTTGTTTCAAATTTTAATAGTTTCCAGTATAATGATGTTATGGGTAAAATTACAGATATTAAAGAGGGACGGCGAAACAAAGAGCGTGTTAACGTTTATATCGATGATGAATTTGCGTTTGCCGCTTATATTGATACAGCACTTAGCAATCGTTTAAAGATTGGTGAGGAGCTTGATGATGAAGAAATAGCACATATAAAGGGCGAGGACAGCGAAAGATATGCTATTGCATACGCCATGAAGCTGTTGTCATATCGTATGCGCACAGAGCGTGAGCTGCGTGATAAAATGAAATCAAAAGAGCTTCCGCAGGTGTGTATAGATGCGGCAATTGCGCGCTTGACAGAGATTGGGTATATAGACGATAACGAATTTGCAAATGCTTACAGTCAAGAATTATTGCGGAAATACGGGAAGCGTTTAGTGGTGCAGAAGCTCATGCAAAAGGGAGTTCCGCGTGAGCTGGCACAGGAAACCGTGCATAGCATTGGATGTGAAGATGATGTTATAAACAGCTATGTTGAGCGGTTTGTGCAAAAATACAGAGATGAAGAGCCATATAAAGCAAAACAGAAAACAGTGCGTGCGCTCATGAGTAAGGGTTTTGATTATGATGATATAAAAAGTGCGCTTTTGAGGTATGATGAAGAATGAAAAAAGAAATATTGCAGTTGCTTATATCCGCAGAGGATTTTATTTCGGGAGAACAAATCAGCGACAAGCTGAATATTTCTCGTGCCGCAGTGTGGAAATATATTAAAGCAATAAAAGAAGAGGGCGGAGTAATAGAGGCGCATACAAAGCGTGGATATAAACTTGTATCTTTTCCGGATGTGCTAAAACCGGAATATGTAAATTTTTGGATTGAAAAGCCGCACGGTGAGCTTGAGTGGTTAAATGAAGTGGACTCTACAAACGAATATGCTAAGTTAAAGGCGCGTGAGGGTGCACAGGGCGGCAGTGTTTATGTGGCGGAGCGTCAGACAAAAGGTAAGGGACGCATGGCCCGCGGGTGGATAGCAGATGCGGGAGACGCAATAATGATGAGCGTGATTTTGCGCCCGGCGTTTGAGCCAACCAAAGCGCCCGCAGTTACATTTGCGGCGGCACTTGGTGTTGTAGATGCGGTGCGGCGTGTGTGCGGAGTGGACACAAAAATAAAATGGCCGAATGATATTGTCTATAACGGCAAAAAAATATGCGGGATATTAACAGAAATGTCCTCTGATATGGATAGCGTAGAATATATTGTGTGCGGTATGGGATTAAATGTAAACCAAGAAAAGTTTGTCGATGAAATAGCGCAAAAGGCTATTTCATTGAGGATGATTGTCGGCAACAAGATAAATCGTGTACAGCTTTGCGGGGCGTTGACAGATTCGGTGTTTGATTATTATGAAAAGTATGTCGAGGGCGGAATCGATGCGATTTTTGATGAATATTGCGCAAATAGTGTTATAATAGGAAAAGAAATAAAAGTGCTGTCGGCAAATGAAACCGTAACGGGCATATGCGTCGGATTTACGCGGCAGGGGGCACTTGTGCTGAATGCCGACGGAGAAAAAAGGACGTTTTTGGCAGGAGAAGTTTCTGTACGAGCAGGTGAAGAGTATATTTAACGGAGAGTGTATATGTACAATGGGAGTATCACGGACATCAAGGGCTTATTGGTAGGGCACGCACAAGATACAGTGGGGAAAACGGGAATCACTGTTGTTTTAGCGCCTAACGGTGCGGTGTGCGGAGTGGATGTGCGTGGAAGCGCACCCGGGACGCGTGAAACGGATTTCATGGCGCAGGCGAAAGCGGTGCAGGAGTGCTATGCCGTGTTGCTCGCAGGAGGAAGCGCGTTTGGCCTTGCCGCCGCAGACGGTGTTATGATTTACTGTGAACAGCAGGGAATGGGCGTGCGCACGGAGGATGCGGTTGTTCCTATTGTGCCCGCAGCAGTGATTTATGATTTAGGGTATGGGCGAAGCGATATACGTCCAAATGCCGGGATGGGTTATGCGGCGTGTATAAATGCAGGAACGATAGTTCCGCAAGGCAGTGTGGGCGTGGGCATGGGCGCAACGGTCGGCAAAGTTTTAGGTATGAAGTGTGCGGAAAAAAGCGGAGTGGGCACGGCAAGCATACGCATAGGAGATGGTGTGGTGGTTGCGGCTATTGTAGGTGTAAATGCGATGGGCGATGTTGTTGAGAATGGCAGAGTGATTGCGGGCGCAAATAAAAACGGAACACACATAAATACAGCGCAGTACATGCTTGAGCATAATGTAAAAACAGATTTTTTAAAAGGTAAAAACACAACGATAGGTGTGGTAGCGACGAATGCAGCGCTCACAAAGGATGAAACTGCAAAATTGGCGCAGGTAGCGCATGACGGATTGGCGCGTGGGATTGAGCCTATACATACTATGGTTGATGGTGATACTATGTTTGCGCTTTCATACGGAAACGCAAAAACGGATATGAATGTACTGATTACAGCGGCAGCAGAGGTAACACGCCGAGCAGTTATAAATGGAATACTTGCCGCGCGAGGTGAAATATGATAATCGGAATAGGTATAGACAGCTTGCGTATTGAGCGCATGGAACGTGCTATACAAAGAGAAACCTTTGTAAATAAAGTTTTTACTGCAAAGGAGCGCGAATATTTAAAAAAACGAACGTTGGCGGCACAAAGCGCTGCAGGGATATTTTGCGCTAAGGAAGCGGTGCTAAAGGCATTTTCAATGGGGATTACGGACGCGGCACTCACAGATATTGAGATATTGCATAACGAAAACGGCGCGCCGTATGTGCTGCTGCATGGAGGGATAGGACGAGATACTGCTTTATATATAAGCATAACACATACAGAGGATACGGCAAGCGCTTTTGCTGTGCTCGAGAAGGAGGAACATATAAAATGAGAATTGCACTTAAGCCGGAAGAGAGCAGAGCAGTAGATCGATACATGACAGACAGGATGAAGATACCGGGGATTGTGCTGATGGAAAATGCCGCACATGGCGTTTATGAGGCTGTCAGAGCAGAAACAGAACCATGTACGGTTATTGTGTTCTGCGGTACAGGAAATAACGGCGGAGATGGTTTTGCGGCAGCGCGTATTTTGATTGCTAATGGATATGATGTGCAGGTGGCTGTGCTGGGAAATATAGGGTCACTCAAGGGCGATACGGCAAAAAACTTTGAATTTTTTGCGGAAAACGATGAATATTATACAGTTATTACAAATAAAGAAGACTTTGAAGAATTACCGACGGCGGAGGTATATGTAGACGCCATATTCGGAACGGGCCTTACGCGTGATACAGATGGAATTTATTGCGCCGCGGTTAAATTTATAAATGAACAAGAGGCGTTGGTAGTGAGTGTGGATATTCCGTCAGGCATAAATGCGGAAACGGGTGCGGTAATGGGGACGGCGGTTAAGGCGGATATTACGGTCACATTCCAATATCCTAAAATCGGACATTTTTTGTATCCGGGGCGCGAGTATTCAGGGGAATTACAGGTTGTGCAGATAGGTATTGATGAGGGCTGCGATGTTTCAATGAGCGCGTCTGTGTGTGCTTACGAGAGCGATGACGCGGATATGTGCTTGGGGGAACGTGCGCTTGATTCCAATAAGGGAAGCTATGGACGACTGCTGCTTGTGGCAGGCAGCTATGGCATGGCAGGAGCGGCTGTGCTTGCGGCACGCGCTGCTTCACGTGTAGGCGCAGGGCTTGTTAATGTTGCGTCCTGCGATGACGTAGTGGGTGTATTACAGCAAAATGTACCCGAGGCAACGTGTTTTCCGCTTGCAAGTAAAAACGGTATGATTACAGAAGATGCGCTTTATGTAATAGAAAAGCTCGTGCAGGGAAAAACCGCGGTTGCAATTGGGCCCGGGTTAGGGGTAAATGATAATATTACTGCGTTGGTAGGAGATGTAATCACTAAATATGATTTGCCTAAAGTGATAGATGCGGATGGTTTAAACGCGCTTGCCGGGCATCTTGAATTTTTGGAAAATAAAAAAGGTGATATAATTTTGACACCGCATCCTAAAGAGCTTTCGCGGTTATCGGGCATGCCGATTACACAGATTTTGGAAAATCCGGTAAAAGCGGCTATGGACTTTGCTGTTGAGTATGGGGTGACGCTTGTGCTGAAAGGCAGTACTACAGTAGTGGCGGACGCATTTGGCAATATATCACTTATGTGTGTGGGAAGCCCGGGTATGGCAAAGGGCGGCAGCGGTGATGTGCTCACAGGTGTTATCGCGGGGTTGCTTACACAAGGCAAGGATGTGTATGAAGCGGCTTTGTATGGTGTTTATATTGCGGGTATGGCAGGCGAATTTGCCGCAGAGCAAGAGGGCGAATATTCAATGACACCTATGGATACCGTGAATTTTATCGGACGTGCCATTGATACCATGCTTGTGGATTATATTTCGGCAGATGTGGCGGAGCATGCAGATGAAAAAACAAATGCAGCGGTGAATTTAGAGCATGGGACAACGGAACGGTTGAAAGCGCAAATTGAAACACCGGTGTTTCGTGTGGAAAAAGAAGAACATGTACCTTCAGCACAGGAAAAACCAATGTTTGATGTGGAAAAGGATTGGAAAATTAAGCAAGCTGAAATAACTTCAGAGGAGATTGAAGAGTCGGCGGAGAAATTTACGATTGATGAGAAAATGTCAAGCGGAGAAACAGAGGTGTGGACGCCAAATATAGAGCAGGATATAGATGAAACAGAGATGAAACCGACGCCTGAGAAAAAAACAGCAGAGCCGGCGATGGATTTTCTGGAAAGATATGCAGATAATTCGGATGTAGGAACAAGGACACAGCGCAGAAATGCCGACAAGCCACAGGATAAGAGCAATCACTCTTTGTTCAAACGTGGTAAAGTAAAGGTTAAGGAGCTTCCAAACGAGGATGAAATCACTCCGCAAAGTGTTAAAGACGAGGTAATGGACGAGTTACCCCCTGCACCGAAAGGAACTACTCGGCGTAAGATAGGCTAATTTAGGAGAATTGTTATGAAAGAAATATCAGTTTCAGAACTTAAAAAAAATCCATTTGAACTTATTGGAAAAGATTGGATGCTTGTGACAGCAGAAGCGCAGGGCAGGGTGAACGCCATGACAGCTGCATGGGGCGGCATGGGCGTGATGTGGGGCAAAAATGTAGTGTTTGCGGTGATACGCCCAACGCGTTATACAAAGGAGCTATTGGATGCGTCAGACACATTTTCGCTTGCCTTTATGGATGAAGGGTATCGCGAAAAGCTGAACTATTTCGGAACGGTATCAGGCAGAGATGAAGATAAAGTGGCAAAGTCGGGTTTTACTGTGAAGCATGACGGACAGACGCCTTACTTTGAAGAAGCAGGGCTTGTGCTTGTTTGCAAAAAGCTTTATGTACAAGCGCAGGACAGTGCGTGCTTTATTGATAAAGAAGCGGATAAGAAATGGTACCCGAATAAGGATTATCATATAATGTACGTTGCAGAAATTGAAAAAGTGCTTGCTAAATAGTAAGCTTGGTGTTGATAGGTGATGTGCTGCAATAGTTTTCAGTAAACCGTTTCTTGCGGGGGATTCAGCTCTTTTTTGCAAAGGGTTCAATCAGAAAAAAGTGCAAAAAAACCTTGTAAACATGTGAACTGCACATTAAAACAGAGTGGTTTTATACTTTCTTCCGTGTTAAGAAAATTCCAACGATTGCGCCTATAAGTATAATTGGTGCTAATCTGAAAAACAGCCATTCAAATGCGTGAAAAGCTACTCCGACAACGCTGGTTTCAGGGTCACGATAATTCCAATCTAAGTAAGGACTATTTAATACTATTAAGACCGCAGAAATTATTATTATGACTGCACACAATGAGATGAATAGCCAATGAAACGCTTTTCGTCTCGTGCTCTTCCTTTGTGCGAGATGTAAGTCTATAATCTCAAGTTTTTTGGAAATTGCTTTTAAGTCATCAACTTTTGCCTCAATAAGCGCTTCTCCGAGCAAAGTGCTTACGGGTGTTTCAAGCACTTCCGATATAGAAATTAACATTTCAGAATCAGGAACAGACAATCCTTGTTCCCATTTAGAGATCGTTTGTCGAACCACATTTAGCTTGATAGCAAGTTCTTCTTGTGAAAGTCCTTTTGATTTTCTGATTGCTTTAATGTTTTCGTTTAACATTAGGGATAATATCCTTCCTTTTAGCTGTTATCACTATTGTATGAGAACCTGCTCGTTGCAACAAGCAACGCATATTAACATTCAAGCTTTATAGTCGTGATGACAACGCCCGCCCTTGTAGTGGGCGGCAAGGTGGTTTCTTTTGGCAAT
>JAVXIJ010000015.1:0-21193 GCA_036648415.1 Christensenella sp. | reverse complement strand
CGGCTTTTGATCTGGCATCAACAACAAATAGCGATAAAAGCAACAAAAATAAAAATGATGCCGGGGTATCACGGACTGCTCAACGCAACGGAAATTGATTCCATTTATTTGGATGGTGCCAACTTCAATGGCTTCCGCGGAAAAAAAGAAGTCTATGACTATCTCAAACAACATCCAAACTCAATTCGGGTTGCGATTTATCCCTACCCATTCCTCGTTCCCGCTTTAAGCGCACACAATAAAAAATATGTGCGTTCAGCGCCTGACGATACACAAAACGATAATCTCTTGCAATTACCACGCGTTTTATAATGTAGCCGTTTTGTTTGATTTTATCGCAAAAGTTCTCATCGCAACCGCAAAAAACCACCAACCGTATGGTTGGTGGTTTTAGTATTTGTTGCTTTATTAACGTTTTGAGAACTGTGGTGCTCTTCTTGCTGCTTTAAGACCGTATTTCTTTCTTTCTTTCATTCTTGGGTCACGTGTTAAGAACCCTGCTGTTTTGAGCACCGGACGCAGCTCGGGCTCTGATTTCAGCAACGCACGCGAAATGCCGTGGCGAATTGCGCCTGCCTGCCCTGTGAAACCGCCGCCCTTTACCGAAACGAAAACATCATATTTTCCCATTGTGTCCGTTACCATAAAAGGAGAACGCACGAGCATCTTCAGTGTTTCATAACCAAAGTATTCCTCTAATTCTCTTTTGTTTACTGTAATATTGCCTGTGCCCGCCATAATGCGAACTCTTGCAATGGATTGCTTTCTTCTGCCTGTTCCTAAGAACTGTTCTTTTTTAGCCATTTGACTCTTCCCTCCCTCTTAAAGCTCTATTGCTTCGGGCTTCTGCGCAGCTTGATCGTGCTCAGCACCTCTGTAGACACGCAGCCTCTTGAGCATTTTACTGCCCAGTATATTTTTAGGAAGCATTCTTCTGACCGCTTCATACAGCGCAAACTCAGGCTTATCCTGCATCAGATCTCTATACTTCGTCGCCTTTAGACCGCCCAAATGTCCTGAGTGTCTGTAATACATTTTCTGATCCAACTTTTTGCCCGTGAGTACGAGCTTTTCCGCATTGATTACGATTACAAAATCACCTGTATCAACGTGCGGTGTGTATTCCGGTTTATTTTTACCGTGGAGAATGTCAGCAACTTTGCTTGCCAATCTGCCGAAAATCTGTCCGTCAGCATCAACAACGTACCACTTCTGTTCCACTTCACCGGGTTTAGCCATATATGTTTTCATTAGGCTTTCCTCCCATGGTATTCATTATTTTATGCGGTGTATTTGCTCCTTAGGAGGTCCCACGTCCTAAGCATAAAAGACACTGCGTTTGCGCGCGCACAGGGCTAATTGTGCATATAGGCGCACTGAATATTTTACTCAATATCCACGACATTGTCAAGTATTTTACATAATGTTATTAAAAAATCACAGTAACCCGCTGTAATTCAATAATACACTTCCATTAAAAACAATCCCTGCGCCTGCGCCGTCGTGCCCGCAAGCTTCCTATCCTTAGCTTCAATCGCCGCGCTCACCGCTTCTGCTGCAAGCTTTCCTTTGCCCACACCGATAAGCGTTCCGGCAATTATACGCACCATATTATATAAAAATCCGCTGCCGCGCACATCTATGTAAATATAATCTCCCTGCACACTTACTTCCACCGAATACACCGTGCGCACCGTTCCCTTAATATCCGTTCCCGACGCGCAAAACGCCGCAAAATCATGCGTGCCCTCAATGCTTTTTGCCGCCTCGCGCATACGTTCAATGTCAAGAATCTCAGGCACAAACATACAAAAAGCTCTGTCTATTGCCCCTCGCTCACGCGTATTGCGTATCACATAACGATAATGCTTGCCCTTGGCGCAAAACCGCGCGTGAAAATCCGCGCTCACCTCATACGACTTTTTAATGCGTATATCCTCCGGCAAAAATGTATTAAGCACATAAAAAAACTTATCTGCGGGTATATCCGTTTCCGCGTCAAAATGCGCAACCATTCCGAGCGCGTGCACCCCTGCATCTGTGCGCCCCGCACCCGTAACCGCCGTGCGCACCCCTACCGCGCGGCTTACCGCCTCTTCGAGCTTTTGCTGGACACTCACACCGTTTTTCTGCACCTGCCAACCGCAATAATTCGTGCCGTCATATTCAATTATGAGTGCTGTTCTCAATAGTGTTCTCTCCCCTTTTGCTGTTCTTATCGGCTTTTTATTACAATATAACTTCGGCACATTTTTACAAAAACACCATAAATAAAACACACGCGGCAAGCATCAGCAAGCAAATAAAAACATCCGTTTTTACAAGACGCAGCACCTTCATGCGCGTCCTACCCTCGTCCCCGTGATAGCAACGGCTTTCCATTGCAAGCGCCAGCTCATCCGCACGTTTAAACGCACTCACAAACAACGGCACCAACAGCGGTATCATATTCTTAGCCTTTTTCAGCAAATTCCCGCTGTCAAACTCCGCTCCGCGGGCGGTTTGCGCTTTCATAATACGGTCTGTTTCCTCCACAAGCGTGGGGATAAACCGCATGGCGATGCTCATCATCATAGCCATTTCATGCACCGGAAATTTAATCTTTTTGAGGGGCTTCAGCAATCTTTCCATGCCGTCCGTAAGCTGCATAGGGGAGGTCGTGAGTGTCAAAAGGCTTGTCGCTATAATGAGCAAAATAAGCCGTATCGCAATAAATACCGCTTTTTCAATACCCTCCTGCGATATTTTCAGAAAACCCCACTGCCAATAAATTGTTTCGCCGTTATAAAATAAAACATTCAATATAAATGTAAATATTATTATAAAAAGCAGCGGCCGTATGCTTCGCAATATTGTTACCGCGCCGATTTTTGCAATCATTATAATCGCCAAAAACAGCAGTGCAAGCGCCAAAAAGCCCCACATTGTCCGCACCGCAAACACGGTGATTAAAAACAAAAGTGCCACTAATATTTTAATGCGCGGGTCCAGTCTGTGGATGAGTGTTTCACCCGGAAAGTACTGGCCCAATGTAATATTTTTCAGCATCTGTTATCCTCTTTATGTTTTAAAATAAAATCTACCAATTCATCTTTTTTGATAATATCAGAGGGAATATCCCATCCTCGTTTTTGCAATAAATCCACCGTTTCGCGCGCTTCACTTGCGCCGAGCCCCACCGCTCTTATTTTCTCAATATCACCGAAAACCTCCTTCGGCGTACCGTCCGCACAAATTTCCCCGTGCTGCATGGCAATAATGCGCGACGCATAATCGCACAGCCCATCCATATTATGTGAAATCATCATGATGGTTGTGCCGCCTGCATTCAGCTTGCGTACAAGCTGCATGAGGTGCTCTCTGCCTATCGGGTCTAACCCCGCTATAGGTTCATCTAAAATAAGTATTCCCGGGTTCATGGCAAGCACGCCCGCAATTGCAACCTTGCGCTTTTGCCCGCCCGACAAATCAAAAGGTGAAACCTCCGTAATATCGCTCGGTTCAAAACCCACCAACCGCAATGCGTTCTCCGCACTTTCACGCGCCTCTTCCGCATTCATGCCCGTTTTCAGCGGCCCGAACGCAACGTCCTTACCCACCGTTTCCTCAAAAAGCTGATATTCGGGATATTGAAAAACCACCCCCACAGCCCTGCGCAAGCGTTTGCGGTCATAGCCCTGCGCGTTTATATCCTCGCCGTTGACTCTCACTATCCCCGAGGTTGGCTTCAAAAGCCCCGCAATAAGCTGAATAAGTGTAGATTTTCCGCAGCCCGTGTGCCCGATAATCCCCACAAATTCACCGTCCGCAACCTGCAAGCTGACATCCGCAAGCGCCTGCACCTCAAAGGGCGTACCCGTCATATAACGATAATTCAGTTTTTCTAAATTCAACGGCATAGCTCGTCCACCAATTCTTCCTGCGTTACGGGGCACATGGCAAGCTCCACTCCCCGTTCTTTCAAATCATAATAAACCTGCGTTGCCAACGGCGGCAACAACCCCGCCTGCTCTAATTTTTCTTTATGCGAAAAAACCTCATGCGGCGTGCCCTCATCGCTCACCACACCGTTGCTTAACACAAATACGCGATCCGCTTCGGACGCTTCCTCCATATAATGTGTTATGAGCACAATTGTTTTGCCCTGCTCGCGGTTTAAATAATGTATCGTATCCATTACCTCCGCCCTGCCCTGCGGGTCGAGCATCGCCGTCGGTTCGTCAAACACTATAATATCCGGGTGCATAGCAAGCACCCCCGCAATTGCAATGCGCTGTTTTTGCCCGCCCGACAGCATATGCGGCGCGCGTTTGCCCATGCCCTGCATTCCCACTGCCAAAAGCGCCTCATCCACACGCCCGCGCAGTTCGTTTTGCGGCACGCCGAGGTTCTCCGGCCCAAATGCCACATCTTCCTCCACCACCGTTGAAACAAGCTGGTTATCGGGATTCTGGAAGACCATACCCGCGTGGCTGCGTATACCCCACATGTTTTTTTCATCCGACGCATCCAAACCCACCACATTAAGCGTACCGCTTTGCGCGCGCAGCAATACATTGATATGCTTTGCAAATGTGGATTTGCCGCTTCCGTTGTGCCCTAACACCGCCGCAAATTCGCCCTCATTGACCGTCAAGGTTATTCCCTTTAAAGCCAAAACAGGTGTTTCGCTCTCCGCCGACGGATAAGCATATTTTAAATTTTCAGCATCTATCACTTTTGTCATGTTTTTCCTATCACAGTCTGATTAAATAAGTGCCCTGCACGCTGATATATCAGCGCAATGGGCGCTCTCGCGTTCATTTCACATTTTGCCTTTATGCAAAGAAGGAAACCTAATAACATTAAGTTTCCCCCCCTAAACTTTTTTAGTTCTTTACTGTACGCTTTATACAAGCTCCAGAATTACAACCTCTGCCGAATCCCCACGTCTTGGCCCTTTTTTGATAATGCGGGAATATCCGCCGCCCTGACCCTTATCCTTTGCGCGCTGTGCATATTTCGGCGCAATCTCACGGAACAGTTTTTCCACCACAGGCATATTTATATCACCCGTGCGCTTTTTGTACTCATATTTACTTTCCTTTTCTTGTTTCGCATCCGAAACATTGTACAAATAGGAAATTATCATACGGCGTGCAGCAAGCTTTGCAGGAGCATCATTTGTAACCATAGTTTTAACGCCGTCAATGGTTTTTTCCACCTCAACGGTATTATCATACTGCTTGATTGCTTTCGTAATCAGCTTTTCTGCAATTCTCTGCGTTTCTTTTGCACGCATAAATGTTGTTTCTATCTTGCCGTTCCAAATCAGCGAAGTCACAAGGCCGCGAAGCATCGCTTTTCTTTGGTCGGAAGGTCTGCCTAATTTTCTCATAGCGTTCATCCTCCGTACTTTGTTAAATTACTGCGTATTAGTCCTCGTTGCGCAGTGAAAGCCCCAACGCTTCCAGCTTTTGCTGAACCTCTTCGAGCGATTTCTTGCCCAGGTTGCGTACCTTCATCATCTCATCTTCATCGCGCATGATAAGCTCTTCTACCGTGTTGATGCCCGCGCGCTTCAAGCAATTATATGAGCGCACCGATAAATCCAGCTCTTCAATCGTGATTTCCAATATCTTCTCTTTTTTGTCTTCTTCTTTTTCCACCATTATTTCCACGTCACCGACGTGTTCTGTAAGGTTTATGAACTGCGCAAGATATTCACTCATTATCTTTGCCGCCAAAGAAGTTGCTTCATCGGCATTGGTGCTGCCGTTTGTCCATACTTCAATCGTCAATTTGTCAAAATCCGTAATTTGCCCTACACGCGTATTTTCCACCGAAAAATTCACTTTTGTAACAGGGGTAAACAACGAATCCATCGGAATTACACCAATCGGCATATTTTCATCTTTGTTTTTATCAGCCAGCACATATCCTCTGCCGCGCTCAAGCATGATTTCCATGTAAAGATCAGCGGACTTATCAAGCGTTGCAATATGCAAATCCGGATTTATAATCTCTACCTCGGAATCAGTTTCAATATCCGCCGCCGTCACATCTTTTGGCCCTTTTGCGCTTATAATGAGCTTTTTCGGCTCATCCGTAAACATTCTCGCGCACAGTGCCTTTAAATTCAATACGATATTTGTAACGTCCTCATGGACGCCTTCAATCGTAGAAAACTCATGCAAAACGCCGTCTATCTTTACGCTTGTAACAGCCACCCCGGGAAGCGATGACATCAAAATCCGCCGCAGCGAATTACCAAGTGTCGTACCAAAGCCTCTTTCAAGAGGCTCCATCACGAACTTAGCATATTTCTTATCCTCGCTCATGCTGACACATTCTATGTTTGGTCTTTCAATTTCAAGCATATTTAACCTCCCTTACATAATCTATCGCACACGCGCACATTGCACGCGCACTGTTGAAGGAGTCCTTATTATTTGGAGTACAACTCGACGATGAGATGTTCCTCGATTGTAAGATCGATATCATCTCTTTCAGGCAATGCAGTCACCTTACCGGTGAGCGTTGTAACGTCAAACTCCAACCACTTAGGAACACCCTTGCCGCCTTCTTCTTTAAGCGCTTTGAAATATTCTTGCGCCGCGGATCTGCTCGCAACCGTAATTACGTCACCGGCAGAAATTAGATAGGAAGGAATATCCACTTTTTTACCATTTACAAGCACGTGACCGTGCATAACAAGCTGACGCGATTGAGCACGGCTGTCGCCGATGCCAAAGCGGAAGCATACGTTATCAAGTCTGCGTTCTAAGAGCTGCAACAGGTTCTCACCTGCTTTGCCCTTCATTTTTTCAGCAATATCAAAATATTTTCTAAATTGGCTTTCTAAAATGCCATATGCGCGCTTAACCTTTTGTTTTTCACGAAGCTGTGTGCCATATTCGGACACTTTTCCACGTCTGCCCGCGCCATGCTGTCCCGGAGGAGTTGGGCGCAGTGTGAATGCGCATTTTTGAGAATAGCACTTATCGCCCTTCAAAAAGAGCTTTGCGCCTTCTCTGCGGCATAAGCGGCAAACCGGTCCTGTATATCTTGCCATGATTTATGTACCTCCTTATACCCTTCTGCGTTTCGGCGGACGACATCCGTTATGCGGAATAGGCGTCACGTCTTTAATCAATGTCACTTCAAGCCCCGCTGTTTGCAAAGCGCGGATAGCCGCTTCTCTGCCTGACCCCGGGCCCTTTACCAAAACCTCTACAAATTTAAGCCCATGCTCCATAGCGGCTCTTGCAGCTGTTTCAGATGCGACCTGCGCAGCAAAAGGTGTGCTCTTTTTAGAACCGCGGAAGCCCATTGCTCCCGAGCTCGCCTGTGAAAGAGCGTTTCCCTGCATATCTGTCATTGTAACAATTGTATTGTTAAAGGAAGAACGAATATGCGCTTGGCCTTTTTCAATGTTCTTCTTTTCTCTGCGTCGTTTTACAACTTTTTTCTTAGGTGCAGCCATTATCTATTCCTCCTTATTTCTTTCTTCCTGCTACTGTTCTTTTCGGTCCTTTACGAGTACGCGCATTTTGCTTTGTACTCTGGCCGCGAACAGGCAGACCTCTTCTATGACGGATGCCGCGATAGCAACCGATTTCCATCAAGCGTTTGATGTTAAGGGACGTTTCACGCCTCAAATCACCCTCAACCTGAAGGTTCTTGTCGATAAAATCTCTGATTTTAGCAAGATCGTTTTCATCAAGATCTTTTACTCTTATATCAGGATTTACATTAGTTGAAGACAAAATCTGTTGCGCCGTCTTAAGTCCAATACCGTAAATGTATGTGAGCCCAATCTCTACGCGTTTGTCTCTGGGCAAGTCTACGCCAGCAATACGTGCCATACTTTTTTAAACACCTCCGTAATTTTAAGCGGGGTCACCGCTGATACTCTTATGGTTTAATTTAAACGACAATTTATATATTATATCATATCGTTCATGTTATATAAAGCTTATACATTTTTATCCGTGCATATTTAGATACTTTGCACACGGGTCAGCCGCTCGTATAAACATTATTTTTGTTCAGCCCTGTTTCTGCTTATGCTTTGGGTTGGAACAAATCACCATTACTTTACCTTTTCTCTTGATGATTTTGCACTTTTCACAAATGGGTTTTACCGATGGTCTTACTTTCATCTTAAAAGCCTCCTCTTTTCATTCATATCTATGCCGCACGTCACGCTTTTCCGCGCCACGTGATCCTGCCTCTTGTGAGGTCATAGGGTGAGAGTTCCACTGTCACCTTATCGCCCGGAAGTATGCGAATGTAATGCATACGCAGCTTGCCGGAAATATGTGCCAGCACCTTGTGTCCGTTTTCAAGCTCTACTTCAAATGAAGCGTTTGGGAACGTATCTGTTACCGTGCCTTCTACTTCTATTACGTCGCTTTTAGACAAATTTACTCCTCCTTTGCCTGCGTGTTCTTAAGAGCGCTTCTAAGCTCTGCATCAAACACCTTTGTACCCTGCATAAGCTTCTCTTTAATGCCCGTAAGCACTGTTTCTTGAAGCTTTAAATGCTTCAATTTCTTTTTCTTTGGCTTTTTGAGCTTTCGCAACCCGCCGTCCGCCACCATTACATAAGGCTCTTCTAAAATCTCTGTTATGAGAAAAACCCGTCCTTTGTCGCGTCCCATGCGGCTTATCGCCACTCTGCCTATTTCTGCGGGGTAGTTATACTGCATAATTTTCCCTTCCCCTGTCATACTTATTAACCATTTTAGCCATTTACGCTGCCGTCAATATTTCAGGGCCGTTTTCTGTGATTGCTATGGTGTTTTCGTAATGCGCCGCCATACTGCCGTCCGCCGTCCGAACAAGCCAGCCGTCATCCATCCAGCGTATTGCGTCACCGCCCAAGGTCACCATCGGCTCTATCGCCAATACCATTCCTACTTCCAGGCGCGGATTAGGTCCGCGGAAAGTATAATTCGGAATTTCAGGCGACTCATGCATTTCGCGGCCGATTCCGTGTCCTACAAGCTCTCTTACGATTCCCATATCATTTTTTAAAATGACCGTTTCTATCGCCCTGCTAATATCCTTTAGCCTGTTTCCCTCATGCGCCTCGCGCATGCCCGCGAAAAAGCTTTCGCGCGTTACAGCTATAAGCGTTTGTTCTGTCGGAGTAATATCTCCCACGCCCACCGTGCGCGCCATATCCGACTGCCAGCCGTTAAGTATCGCGCCCATATCAATGCTCAGTATATCGCCCTCCCGCAATATTTCGCGTTCAGATGGTATCCCATGCACCACGCCCGATCCGACTGACGTGCATATGCTTCCCGGAAAACCGTTATAGCCCTTAAAAGAAGGCTTTGCACCCGCATCCCCGAGATACTGCTCCACCATGCGGTCAAGCTGCATAGTGCTTATGCCGGGCTTCACGTGCGTCAGAAGCTCCTCCATGCAATTATTTAGCAACCGCCCTGATTCACGCATAAGCGCAATTTCGTGCGGCGTTTTGATTATTATCATATCTTTTTTAACATCTCACAAATATAAGCCGCTTCTTCTTCAATAGGCATCGTGCCGTCAACATTGTTTACGATCCCGCTTTTTGCGTAATAATCAATCAGCGGAAAGGTTTGGTCTTCATACACACGAAAGCGTTCGCGCACCGTCTGCTCTGTATCATCCGCGCGCGTTATGAGCGTGGCACTGCATTTATCGCAAAGGTTGCCCTCATGGTCTTTTGTGCTGTATACCGCGCCGCATTCGGGACATACCCGACGTGCAAGCACTCGTTTTATTATAACGCTTACGTCCACCTCAAGGTTTACGACTGCGTCAATGTTGATTAAGTTTCCAAGCGCCTCTGCCTGCGCAACCGTCCGCGGAAAACCATCCAGCAGCACGCCGCCTTTTGCGTCCTCAGCGCGAAAACGTTCACCCATCATATCAATTATAACCTTATCGGGCACGAGCGCGCCTTTATCAATATATGACTTTGCAAGCTTTCCAAGCTCACTGCCCGCTTTAATTTCCGCACGCAGCATATCGCCTGTAGAAATATGCGCAAGCTTAAACTCTTTGCTCACCCGCTCCGCCATCGTGCCTTTGCCCGACCCCGGAGGTCCTAAGAATATCAGATTCATAATTCGTCCCGCTCCTTTTCAGTTGCCGCACATATGATACATTAGTTAAGGAAGCCCTTATAATGCCTCATCATCATCTGTGACTCAAGCTGCTTAGTCGTTTCCAGCGCCACACTCACTATAATCAGCAAGCTTGTTGCACCAAACACACCGTCTATACCTGTTGTAAGCTTGAAGAAAGTCGGCACTGCCGCCACAATCGCCAAGAATATTGCTCCGAAAAGCGTTATCCTCGAAAGTATTTTCGCCAGATAATCCGACGTTGGCTTGCCGGGACGTATGCCCGGTATAAACCCGCCGTTTTGCTGCAAATTCTTACTTACATCCACCGGATTAAATGCAATCTGCGAATAGAAATAAGAGAAAAACAGTATCAACAGCGCGTACACTATGCCATACAAAATCGTTCCTGCCCCTGCATATGTTTGATACCACGTTGTAAAGCCGCTTGTAGGCATAAACTGCGCTATCATTGTAGGAAGCTGCAATATTGTGATTGCAAAGATTATCGGCATAACACCGCTCTGGTTGACCTTCATTGGTATGTGCGTGCTTTGTCCGCCGTACATCTTCCTGCCCACCACACGTTTTGCATATTGCACCGGTATTCTGCGCTCGCCTAAATCAACAAACGTAATACCCAATATGATTATAAATGCAATGACCGCAACCAATATCAATGACCAAAAGCTTGACTGTCCCGCCTTAACTGCATCAAACATGCCCAAAATCATGGAGGGCACACGCGCTATTATGGATATAAAGATCAACAGCGATATACCGTTACCGATACCATGCTCTGTAATACGCTCGCCTATCCACATGATAAGCGCCGTACCTGCCGTCAGGCACACAACAATCGTTACATATGTAAACCATGTGGCATTTGGTTCAACAACCGCCGCCCCCTTCTGCGCTGCAAGCGCCGTAAGGCTGATTAGGATGCCAATCGCCTGCACAAGACCGAGCAAAACACCCAAAATTCTTGTGATTGAAGCAATCTTTTTCCTACCGTCATCTCCCTCTTTAGCCAAGCGTTCCAATTTTGGAATCGCAACGGTTAAAAGGTTCATGATGATGGATGCGTTGATATACGGAATGATACCAAGTGCAAAAATTGTCATATTTGCAAGCGAACCGCCCGAAAATAAATTCAGGAAGCCCAAGATGTCATAGTCTTTTACCGCGCTTGCTATAAATTCTACATTTACGCCCGGAACCGGAATGTACGCACCGATACGATATATAAGAAGCATCAGCAACGTGAACAATATTTTTTTTCTGATGTCCGGCATTTTCCAAGCATTTGCCAGGGTTTTAAACATTATACCACCTCAATGCTGCCGCCGGCGGCTGTAATCTTCTGCTCTGCCGTCTTCGTAAACTTCACAGCTTTTACAGTTACTTTCTTTTTCAGCTCGCCGTTTCCTAAAATTTTCAGTCCGTCACACGCTTTTTTAATCATGCCTGCCGCAATAAGTGACTGCACATCAACCGCCGCGCCGTCCTCAAGTCTTTCAAGATCTGAAACATTGAGCGTTGCATATTCTTTTGCAAATATATTGGTGAAGCCCCTCTTTGGAAGACGTCTTGCAAGCGGCATCTGACCACCCTCAAACCCGGGACGAACGCCGCCGCCCGAACGTGATTTCTGGCCACCTTGACCTCTTGCTGAAGTCTTACCTATTCCGGAACCGCATCCTCTGCCTACCCTTTTAGACGATTTTTTCGCGCCTGCGGCAGGACCAAGTTCATGAAGTTTCATAAGCTATCTCCTTAGTCAGACCTGTTGAAATCCCGCTGCAGCATTTTGTCGCTGCGCAAAATTACATTTTAGTCTGATAATAGTTTTGTTTTATAGACCTGCCCTTATTTTACTTCTTCCACAGACACAAGATGCTTTACAGTGAAAACCATCCCGCGTATCGGCGGATTATCGGGCTGTGTTACAACTTTACCCATTTTACGCAATCCAAGAGCCTTTAATGTATCCTTTTGGTTTTGCGCATACCCTATGGGGCTTTTTACAAGTTTAATTTTTAAATTCATGACGCTACCCCCTATTGTAATTGGTCTACGCTGATACCACGCAAACGCGCTACCTGCTCAGCGCTGCGCAATTCACGCAAGCCCTCAAGTGTAGCCTTTACACAGTTAATCGGATTGTTTGAACCCTGCGATTTTGTTCTGATGTCTTTAATGCCCGCAAGCTCCAACACCGCACGAGCCGGTCCGCCCGCGATTACTCCGGTACCTTCTGAAGCGGGAAGCAACAGCACTCTGCCGCGGCCGAACTTGCCAATCACTTCATGAGGAATGGATGTACCCTTAAGGGATACCGTAACCATGTCATGCTTTGCATCCTGCACGGCTTTACGAATCGCTTCCGGAATTTCAGCCGCTTTTCCCATGCCGACGCCGACGTGTCCGTTTTCATCACCCACAACAACAAGCGCTGAAAATCTGAAGTTACGTCCGCCTTTTACAACCTTAGAAACACGGTTAATCGTAACTAATTTTTCCTTTAAATCGACTGTACCTGCATCAATTGCTCTATCTTTCTGCAATGTTTGTAACCTCCCCGTCAAAACTTAAGGCCGGCAGCTCTGGCGCCCTCGGCGACCTCTGCTACTCTGCCCGTATAGAGATAACCTCCGCGGTCAAAAACAACCTCGCTGATACCTGCTTTTGCAGCACGCTGCGCCGCAAGCTCGCCCACTATTTTTGCTGCCTCGGTCTTTGTTGCTTTTTCACATTTGCCTTTAATTTCCGCATCCACAGATGAAGCACAGCAAAGTGTATTTCCCGCAACGTCATCAATAAACTGAACGTAAATGTTGCTGAGGCTTCTGTAAACATTCATGCGCGGACGGATAGCCGTACCCGAAATCTTGTTACGAATTCTCTGATGACGCTTTTTTCTGATTACATTTCTATCTTTTTTATTCATCATAGCGTTTTTTACCTTCCATTACATACCAGTCTTGCCGACTTTGCGTTGGATATACTCGCCCACATACTTAATGCCCTTGCCTTTATACGGCTCCGGCGGTCTTAGGGAGCGTATATTCGCTGCACATTGACCAACTGCCTGTTTATCAATTCCCTTTATGGTGATTAGGTTTGTGCCCTGCACTTCAAACGAAATGCCTGCCGGAGGTTCTACCTCAACCGGGTGTGAAAACCCAAGGCTGAACACAAGTTTGCTGCCTGTAAGTGCCACTCTGTATCCGACACCCACGATTTCAAGCTCCTTTTTGAAGCCTTCCGCTACACCTGTCACCATGTTTGCAAGAAGCGCACGCGTAAGTCCGTGCAACGCTCTTGTCTGTTTTTCATCATCCGCGCGCGTTACAATGAGCTGCTGCTCTTCTTGCGTGAATGCGATTTTATCACTGAATTTTGCACTCAGCTCTCCGCCTTTACCCTTAACTTTCACAACGCCGTCCGCCTGCGTCACGGTTACGTCAGAGGGCAAATCGATGGGTAATTTTCCAATTCTTGACATCTTTTCTTCCTCCCACTTACCAAATGTAGGCGAGCACTTCTCCGCCTACGGCATCACGGCGCGCCTGCGCGTCTGTAATAATACCGTTTGACGTGGAAATAATCGCAATTCCAAGCCCGTTGAGCACGCGCGGCAATTTGTCATGCCTTGCATATACTCTAAGACCCGGCTTAGAAATTTTCTTAAGACCCGAGATGGCTTTTTCGCCACCCGCACCATATTTGAGTTTGATTCTAAGCGTGCCTTGCACGCCGTCATCTATAAATTCGCAGCCCTTGATATAGCCTTCCTGAAGCAATATCTGACCAATTGCCTTTTTCACGTTAGACGCAGGTACTTCCACAACATCGTGCCTTGCTGTAAGACCATTCCGAATGCGTGTAAGCATATCTGCGACAGAATCTGTAACCGGCATATTGTTTCCTCCTTAACTAATTCGATATCATATAATAGGAGCGTGGCTCCTCTTCCCACCTTACCAGCTTGCTTTTCTCACACCCGGAATCTGGCCACGGTATGCGAGTTCTCTAAAGCAGATACGGCATATCCCGTACTTTTTCAACACGGAATGCGGTCTGCCGCAAATGCGGCATCTTGTATAGTTGCGGGTAGAGAATTTGGAACCTCTCTGCTGCTTTATGATCATGCTCTTTTTCGCCATTGTTCTCCTCCTTAGTGAGCAAACGGCATACCCATATGGGTAAGCAGCTCTCTTGCTTCTTCGTCGGTGTGTGCAGATGTCACGATAATAATATCCATACCGCGAACCGCGTCCACCTTGTCATATTCGATTTCCGGGAACACAAGCTGCTCCTTGAAACCCATCGCAAAATTGCCTCTGCCGTCAAACGACTTCGGGGAAAGCCCTCTAAAGTCGCGCACACGCGGAATAGCAATGCTGATGAGCTTATCAATAAACTCATACATTCTCGTTCCACGCAGCGTCACCTTTGCACCGATCTTCATACCCTCACGGAGTTTAAAGTTCGCAACGGATTTTTTAGCTATAGTAACCACGGGCTTTTGTCCCGCGATAACCGTCAATTCATCCACTGCGGAATCGAGAGCTTTGGGGTTATCCTTTGCTTCGCCTAATCCCATGTTGATTATAACCTTTTCGAGCTTAGGCACCTGATTGATGTTTTTATATTCAAACTTCTGCATCATAGCGGGAATAATTTCCGCCGTATATGTATCTTTTAATCTTGGCATATCAGATAATTACCTCCCTTCACTCACAGTGTTGCGCCGCATTTTTTGCAAATGCGCGTCTTTTTTCCGTCTTTTATTTCATGTCCTACTCTTGTTGCTTTGTTGCACTTAGGGCATATAACCATTACATTTGATGCAGTGATTGCGCCCTCCTGCTTAATGATTCCGCCGGGAGTCGTCTGGTTCTTCGGTTTTTTATGCTTTGTGAGCATATTGGTGCCCTCAAGAACAACTCTGTCCTTAGCGGGTTCAACCTTCAAAACCTTCGCCTGTTTTCCCTTTTCTTTTCCGGAAATCACAACCGCGGTATCGCCTTTTTTAATATTCATTGCCATCTCTCCCTCGTATCAAAGAACTTCGGGAGCAAGCGACACGATTTTCATATAATCTCTGTCCCTCAGTTCCCTTGCAACAGGCCCGAAAATACGGGTTCCCTTAGGCTGCTTATTGGCATCAATAATCACCGCTGCGTTCTCATCAAATCTGATGTGTGAACCGTCCTGGCGTCTAACGCTGCTTACAGTACGCACAATAACGGCTTTCACTACTTCTTTTTTCTTGACTAATCCACCCGGAGTCGCTGTTTTCACAGACGCAACAATCACATCCCCGATGCTCGCCGTCTTTTTAACGCTGCCGCCCATCACTCGAATACACTGGATTATTTTAGCGCCTGAATTATCTGCAACCTTGAGGCGTGTTTCTGGCTGTATCATCCTCGTTCCTCCTTTGCACGCTCACCCAAACGGTGTGCGTCCACTCATCCTTATTTCGCTTTTTCGACAATCTCGACCAATCTCCATCTCTTGTCTTTAGAAAGCGGTCTTGTTTCCATCAACTTCACCGTATCTCCTACGCACGCTTCGTTTTTCTCGTCGTGTGCTTTGAATTTATGTGTGTAATTGATTATCTTTCCATACAATGGATGTGTCTTTTTGCTTTTAATAGCAACGACAATGGTCTTGTCCATTTTATCACTTACTACCGTGCCGACTCTCTCTTTACGGTAACCTCTTACTTCTTCACTCATTAGAAGACGTCCTCCTTCATCCTTACTCGGCAACCATTTGTTTGAGTTCCATTTCTCTCAAAACCGTCTTAACTCGTGCAATATCCTTCTTTATGTTCTTAATGCTTGAAGGATTACTGAGCTGACCTGTCGCCAGTTGAAAACGCAGGTTGAAAAATTCGGTTTTTAAATCGCCCAACTTAGCGACCAATTCATCTTTTGATAATTCACGTATCTCGTTAGCCTTCATCCTGCTCACCACCTGCCTCGTTCGTTTGCCTTATCGCAAATTTACACTTAATCGGCAATTTATGCGCCGCGCGTGTGAGTGCCGCTCTTGCAGCCTCCTCTGTAACACCTGAAAGCTCAAACATTACTCTGCCCGGCTTTACAACCGCCACCCAATATTCCGGAGAACCTTTACCTGAGCCCATGCGTGTTTCCGCCGGCTTTTCGGTAACAGGCTTATGCGGGAAGATTTTTATCCAAACCTGTCCGCCTCTCTTGATATATCTTGTCATTGCTACACGGGCAGCCTCGATTTGGTTGCTCTTGATCCAACCGGGTTCGAGTGCTATAAGTCCATAATCACCATAATCGATCGTATTTCCGCGCAATGCTTTGCCCTTCATACGTCCTCTGAATTGCTTTCTGTGTTTAACCCTTTTTGGCATTAACATTTTTTCTGCCTCCTTCCACCACTGCTGAAGGTTTTGCTCTTTCCGCTAAAGGATTTCCTAAGATTTCACCTTTGTAAATCCACACTTTTACGCCGATTTTGCCGTAAGTTGTGGTTGCTTCGGTCATACCATAGTCTATGTCCGCTCTTATTGTCTGCAACGGAATAGAACCCTCGTGATATTGCTCTACTCTTGCAATCTCAGCACCGCCAAGACGCCCTGAGCACATAATTTTAATTCCCTTTGCGCCCGCTTTCATTGTTCTGCCGATAGACTGCTTCATTGCACGGCGGAACGAAATGCGCTTTTCAAGCTGCTGTGCTACGCTTTCCGCAACAAGCTGTGCGTCCACGTCTACACGTTTAACTTCAATGATGTTTACCGCAACCGCAATTCCTGTAAGATCCATAAGATCTTTCTTTAAAATCTCTACACCTGTGCCGCCCTTACCGATAACGATACCCGGCTTGCCTGTAAAGATATTAACAGAAATCTTTTGTGCAGCACGCTCTATCTCAATCTTTGAGATGCCTGCGGCATAGAGCTTCTTCTTTAGAAATTTCCTGATTTTATCGTCTTCTACGATATAATCGGCAAATTTATTTTTTTTGGCTGTCCATCTGGAATCCCAGTCCTTAATAACTCCAACCCGAAAACCATGAGGATGTATTTTCTGACCCATCGTATACCTCCTATTTGACCTGATCCAAGATTATTGTGATATGGCTCGTACGCTTACGAATACGAGATGCTCTGCCCTGCGCACGCGGTCTAAACCTCTTAAGCGTAGGTCCTTGATCCGCAAATACCTCTGCCACAAACAGTGTGTCCGCCGAAAGGTTCATGTTGTTTTCTGCATTAGCAACCGCAGAAGCAAGAACCTTACCAACCGGCTCTGTTGCACCGTTGGGAGTATTCATCAAAATCGCTTTCGCATCCGCCACCTGTAAACCTCTGATGAGGTCAATCACGGCTTTCACCTTGCGGGAGGAAACGCGAACATACTTCGCGATGGCTTTAGGTCTTCTATCTTTTTCTTCCTGACGCTTTTGTGCTTTTTCTCTTTGTCTTGTAGCCATAATGCTTTGCCTCCTTTGGGGTTATTTAGACGATTTTTCGCCCGCGTGCCCACGAAATGTTCTCGTTGGTGCGAACTCGCCCAATTTATGCCCGACCATGTCTTCTGTAACATACACCGGGACAAACTTTCTGCCGTCGTGCACGCCTATCGTGTGACCTACCATATCAGGGAAGATCGTTGACGGACGTGACCATGTCTTCAGCACTTTTTTTTCATTCTTCTCATTCATCATCTGAATGCGTGCCAGAAGTTTTTCATTTATAAACGGTCCCTTTTTTACTGACCTACTCATATCTGCAAATTCACTCCTTCAATTATTTAGCGTTTCTGCGTCTTACGATAAATTTATCCGTTGAGTTCTTCTTCTTACGCGTCTTGTAGCCAAGTGTCGGCTTACCCCAAGGCGTAACAGGACCCGGACGACCGACAGGCGCTTTGCCCTCGCCGCCGCCATGCGGATGATCGTTTGGATTCATTACTGAACCACGCACCGTCGGACGTACGCCTAAATGACGCTTTCTGCCCGCTTTACCAAGGTTTATGTTTTCCTGATCCACATTTCCGACCTGACCGATCGTTGCTTTCGCATTTATGAGAATCTTTCTCACTTCACCCGAGGGCAAACGCACTTGTGCGTATCTTCCCTCTTTTGCCATAAGCTGTGCCGCATTACCCGCACTTCTTACAAGCTGAGCACCCTTGCCAAGCTTTACTTCCACGTTGTGAATCATCGTGCCCACAGGTATTGATGCAAGCGGCAACGCATTGCCGGGTTTAATATCCGCATCAGCCCCCGAAACAACAGTATCCCCTACATGAAGCCCTACCGGTGCGATAATATATCTTTTTTCACCGTCAACATAATGTAAAAGTGCAATGTTTGCGCTTCTGTTTGGGTCATACTCGATGGTTGCGACTTTCGCCGGCACACCGTCTTTATCACGTTTAAAGTCAATAATTCTGTATTTTCTCTTTGCGCCGCCGCCCACGTGACGAACAGTAATTCTGCCGTGCACGTTACGTCCGCCTGACTTCTTCAGCGAAACGAGCAGTGACTTTTCGGGCGTTGTTGTCGTGATTTCTTCAAATGATGAAACCGACATGAATCTTCTGCCCGGAGAAGTTGGGTTATATTTCTTGATTGCCATAACTTAAGAACCTCCCTAGCGTCGACTATTGTGCCATGCTCTCGAAGAACTCAATTGCCTTGGATTCTTTCGTGAGCGTCACATAAGCCTTTTTGGTTTCCGGGCGTCTGCCCTCAGTTTTTCCCTGTCTTTTCATTTTGCCTGCTTTGCGTGAAGTGGTCACTGCCTTCACCTTCACCTCAAAGATTTCTTCTACTGCGGACTTAATCTGCGTTTTGTTTGCTTTTGTATTCACAAGAAACGTATATGTTTTCTTAGGAATAAGGTCGTAGCTTTTTTCCGAAAGAATAGGCTTTAAGATAATATCATGTATATCTTTCATTATGCGTATACCTCCTCAATTGCTTTGACCGCGTCCTTGGTTACAATGAACTTGTCATACTTTAAGATGTCATATGCACTCAAGGTGGATGCCGGTGCTGTTTTTACGCCCGGAATGTTTGCCGCCGCGCGCACAACATCTTCATCTCTGCCGCAAGTAACTATAAGCGCCTTGCCCGCCTTTAGGTTTGCAAGAATCGCTGCCATCTCTTTTGTTTTAGGAGCCGTCATTTTAAGGTCTTCCATTACAATAAGGTCACTGTCCTTAACCTTTTGGGAAAGCGCCGAGCAAATTGCAAGCACGCGCACCTTTTTGTTAAGCTTCATGGAATAATCTCTTGGCTTTGGCGCAAACACCACTCCGCCATGCCTCATTTGAGGTGCACGGATTGTGCCCTGACGCGCCCTGCCTGTGCCCTTTTGTCTGAAAGGCTTGATGCCGCCGCCGCGCACTTCACTGCGTGTCAGCGCCGATTGTGTACCCTGTCTTTTGTTTGCAAGATGCGCGATTACTGCGTCGTGCATCACTGTTTTGTTTATCTTTACGCCGAAGACTTCATCTTTAAGCTGCATTTTGCCTGCTTCTTTGCCATCGGTCTTGTATACTGATACGTTTGGCATAATTACTTCCTCCTTTTCAAGCGGTCTTAGAGCGACTTAACGCTTTTTCTGATTGTTACAAGGCCGCCCTTGGCACCGGGAACTGCGCCTTTTACCAAGATAAGGTTTTTGTCCATATCCACCTTGACAACTTCTAAGTTCTGGATCGTTACTTTATCAGCACCCGTGTGTCCCGGAAGATGCTTGCCCTTCATGACTTTGCCGGGAGATGCGCACGCGCCCATTGAACCGGGGCGTCTGTGATAACGCGAGCCATGACTCATAGGTCCTCTGTGCTGACCCCAACGCGCAATTACGCCGAGGAAACCTTTGCCCTTGGAAATGCCTGAAACGTCGATTTTCTCGCCCGCTTCAAAAATATCCGCTTTAATTTCCGCGCCCGCTTCAAGCTCGCAAGCTTCATCAGTGCGGAATTCACGCAACCAGCGTGTGGGGGTTGCTTTCATTTTACTGAAATGACCCTGCTTTGGTTTGTTTACGTTCTTTTCCTTGATTTCGCCAAAGCCTACCTGAATTGCGTTGTAACCGTCAGTTTCTACTGTCTTCTTCTGAACGATAACGCAAGGTCCGGCTTTAACTACTGTTACCGGAACAACTCTTCCATCTTCTGCGAAGATTTGAGTCATACCAATTTTTTCACCCAGTATAGCTTTCATTTTTTCTCCTCCGTCTTATCGTGTTGCTTTACAGCTTGATTTCAATATCCACGCCCGCCGGTAAATCCAGACGCATGAGCGCATCCGTTGTTTTCGCGTTTGCTTCAAGAATATCTATCAAGCGTTTATGTGTTTTTATTTCAAACTGTTCTCTTGAATCCTTGTATTTGTGCGTCGCACGCAGCACTGTAATAATTTCTTTTTGCGTGGGAAGCGGCACAGGACCTGAAATTTTAGCACCTGTACGTTTTGCCGTATCCACAATTCTCTGTGCGCTTTGGTCAATCAAATTGTGGTCATACGCTTTAAGTTTAATTCTTATTCTTTGGCTTGCCATTTATTTCTCCTCCTTCAAGTTTCGCGGCGCAATGCCGCTGTCGCTGACACACATAGCCGTGTGTGTCGCTCTGCTTTTTTCGGACAGCACCGTTATGGTCTGTCCTTTTTTATAGGAGCTTTGCCGAGTCTTTGCCCGAACATTTGTAGGCGTGAACTATCCGCTGGCTCACGGGAACCTCCCGCCTCGTCCTAAAAAATCACGCATATATAGCGCAACGTATTAGATTATACAATACACTTCCCGCGATTTCAAGGCTTTTTTTTCACTATTTCCGATTTTTTTTGTAAAAATTAAAAATAGTAGGTGCGCAACACCGCAAACACTATATGTTGTGAGCCTTCTGTTGTTTTTTAATAACAAGCTTAGCGTATAACAGCCGCTTGCACATTATATCATAAAATCATAATTAAATTTGCATTTGTTATTGACATATGCTCATAAAGAGCAGTATACTTGTTTCATAAAGAGCATATGCTCATAAATGAGGTGCGATAAATGCCCAGACCTACAA
>JAVXIJ010000014.1:19015-21345 GCA_036648415.1 Christensenella sp. | reverse complement strand
CGATGTTTACATGCGGTTTCGTTCTTTCAAACTTACCCTTTGCCATTGCTTTTTCTCCTCATTTCTATACTTAGATATTTTCGTTTTATTTTCTTCTTTTAAACATTTACGCAATATATGCGCATATGTTTTTTACTTTTTTTCGCCCGTAATTTTTTCAATCATGCTCTTTGGCACCGGTTCATAATGATCAAACTGCATTGTGAACTGTCCGCGTCCCTGCGTTCTTGAACGCAAATCCGTTGCATAACCAAACATTTCCGAAAGCGGAACCACCGCGCGAATAATCTGTCCGCCGCCGCGAGCCTCCGTACCTTCGATACGTCCGCGCCGCGCGTTTACGTTGCCCATAACATCCCCGAGATAATCCTCCGGAACAACAACCTCGACCTTCATCATAGGCTCTAACAGCTGACTGCCGCCCTTTTCAAATGCCTGCTTGATTGCCATAGAACCCGCAATCTTGAATGCCATTTCCGATGAATCGACTTCATGGTATGAACCGTCAAGAAGTGTAACCTTGAAATCTACCACTTCATAACCGCCGACAATACCGCTCTTTGCCGCTTCTTGAATACCTGCGTCAATTGACGGAATGTATTCTTTCGGAATTGAGCCGCCGACAACCTTGTTCTCAAACACATAGCCTGTACCGGGCTCTGTAGGCTCAACATGAATCTTACAATGACCATACTGTCCTTTACCGCCCGACTGGCGAACATACTTGCCCTCCACATCAACGGCCTTAGTCATTGCTTCTCTGTAAGCAACCTGCGGTTTACCCACAGATGCTTCCACCTTAAATTCACGCATCATGCGATCCACGATAATTTCAAGATGCAGCTCGCCCATGCCGGCAATGATGGTCTGTCCTGTTTCTTCATCTGTATATGCGCGGAAAGTCGGGTCTTCCTCTGCAAGCTTCTGCAAAGCCACCGACATTTTTTCTTGACCCGCCTTTGTTTTAGGCTCAATCGCCACCTGAATTACCGGGTCCGGGAATACCATGTTTTCAAGTATAATCTGCTGCTTGTCGTCACACAGCGTGTCCCCTGTCCCAACATCCTTAAAGCCGACTGCCGCAGCAATATCCCCTGCCTCGACCTCGTCAACCTCTTCTCTGTGGTTTGCGTGCATACGCAATATACGTCCGATTCTCTCGCGCTTTCCTTTTGTGGAATTCAGCACATAAGAACCACTCTTAAGTTTTCCCGAATATACGCGGAAAAACGCTAATTTTCCCACAAACGGGTCCGCCATAATCTTAAACGCCAGCGCCGCAAACGGTCCGTTTACATCCGGATGACGCTCTACCACCTCGTCCGTGCCGGGCTTAGTACCCGCGATTGCCGGAACATCAAGCGGTGACGGCATAAGCTCAACAATTTTGTCAAGCAGCGGCTGCACACCCTTATTGCGATACGCGCTTCCGCAGCACACCGGAATAATTGTGCCCGCCAGTGTACCTTTGCGCAATATGCGAATTATATCCTCTTTAGCAATATCCTCGCCCGCAAAGTATTTTTCCATTATAGTTTCATCGTGATCCGCAATAGACTCAATGAGCTTCTCGCGATAATCCGCCGCGATTTCCTTCATATCATCGGGAATCTCCGATATGTCAAATTTTGTACCTGTCGCATCATCATCAGGATAGGTGATTGCTTTCATTTCTACAAGGTCAATAACCCCGACAAACGCATCCTCCGCACCTATCGGCAATTGAAGCGGAACCGGGTTTGCACCCAATCTCTCTCTAATCATATCAACTACGTTATAAAAATCCGCACCCATGATGTCCATCTTATTAACAAACGCCATACGCGGTACGCCATAGCCCTCTGCCTGACGCCATACAGTTTCTGACTGCGGCTCTACCCCGCCTTTTGCACAAAACACTGCAACAGCGCCGTCCAGCACACGCAGCGAACGTTCAACCTCTACTGTAAAGTCAACGTGCCCCGGAGTATCAATTATATTGATCTGATGACCCTCCCACTGCGTCGTTGTTGCAGCGGACGTAATCGTAATTCCTCTTTCCTGCTCTTGCTCCATCCAGTCCATAACAGCGTTGCCGTCATGGGTATCACCTATTTTATAGGTTCTGCCTGTATAAAACAAAATACGCTCTGTTGCAGTAGTTTTACCTGCATCAATATGCGCCATGATCCCGATATTTCTTACTTTTTCAAGTGGAAACTTTCCTGACATTGTATCTCCTTTCCATTCGATAAAAATCTATGTAAAAATTTTTTACCACTGCCATATAACAGCATAACATTTTTTGCGTTGCACATCTCATTTTTCACACAAAATTCACCGTTCGTTTA
>JAVXIJ010000014.1:0-18915 GCA_036648415.1 Christensenella sp. | reverse complement strand
TAACATTTTTTGCGTTGCACATCTCATTTTTCACACAAAATTCACCGTTCGTTTATTCCCGCGAAAAATGCCGTGCTCTGCATTTGTGCGCTACACACGCTGCCGTGTGTTCACACAAACAAGCATCGGCGGCTTCACAAAAGCTACTTACACTTTGTAAAACCGCTTTGCTGTAAATATTGCTGTTGTTTTACCGACATACACAAGGTATATATCTTTTTTACCAGCGATAATGCGCGAACGCTTTGTTCGCTTCCGCCATCTTGTGCATATCTTCCTTTTTCTTTACACTCGAGCCCGCACTGTTTGCCGCGTCCATAATCTCCGCCGCAAGCCGTTCGTGCATCGTGCGCTCACTGCGCTTTACCGAAAACAAAGCCAGCCAGCGAATTGCAAGTGTCTGACGCCGTTCGGGGCGCACTTCCATAGGAACCTGATATGTCGCACCACCGACACGTCTTGCCTTTACTTCGAGCACAGGCATTATGTTTTCCATGCAGGAATTGAATACGTCAATCGCATCCTGTCCTGTTTTTTCTTTTATTATCTCAAACGCGTCATAACAAATCCTTTGTGCCGTACCACGTTTGCCGTCAACCATAATCTGGTTAATGAGCTTTGTGACAACAGTACTGTTATACATAGGATCCGCTATTACCTCACGTTTTGGGATTCCACCACGTCTTGGCATTTAAAAGCCCTCCTTATTATCAATAAATAATTATAGTTAATAATGAATAATTAAGGTGTCCGCCGTGTGCGTACAATTATAATCGCCGCCTATCGGCATCAAAACCATTCATTTTTTCACGGTGATACTCATACTTCAACTATCACCTTAAAAAGCATTCAGCGTGAATACAATTTACATTTTTCGCCGAACGCGCCGTAAACAGTGACATATACCGTCAACGTTACAGCTTTATTCAGCAAAAACCAAATTGCGCCGCCTATACTTTTCTTATTTCTTAGGCATTTTAGCGCCGTATCTCGAACGAGCTTGCTTTCTGTCAGCAACACCGGCTGTATCAAGGGCACCACGTACGATATGGTATCTTACGCCCGGTAAATCCTTAACTCTGCCGCCTCTTATGAGAACCACACTATGCTCCTGCAAATTATGACCGATACCCGGAATATAAGCAGTACCTTCCATGCCGTTTACAAGACGTACTCTGGCAATTTTTCTAAGTGCCGAGTTCGGTTTTTTCGGTGTCATTGTCCTCACCGCGAGGCATACGCCTCTCTTTTGAGGAGATTGCTTCAAAATAGGTGAACCTGATTTTGAAACTTGAGATTTTCTGCCGTGCTTTACCAATTGATTTATGGTAGGCATACACGCACCTTCCTTTCTTTGTTATCAAATGTTATCAGAATATTGTTTAAATCCTCCGCAACCCTGAAGAAGATTAGTTTTTTAGTATCGCAGCGCAAGCGGCGCCTACATCAATGCCGCACGCCGTTCCAAGCTCAAGCATCGATTCCACAGATACAATGTGAATATCCTTTTCCCCGATTGCCTCCATCACGCGCTTTTTCAAATCATCATCTGCGTCATCCGCAATATAAACCGTCGTGACTTCATCGTTTAGCAATCCGCGCAGCAGCTGTTTTAAGCCAACTACCTTATTTGGTGCGTTTTCTAATTTTTCAAACATCCATACTCCTTCAAAAAAACGCTAAAGGCGCGCCTAAATATAATACCACTCAAATGTTGATATTGTCAAGCGTTATGTCTTCTCCCGCCTCTGTATTTTCCACGTAAGATTTTCTTAAACGATTATAAGTTTTCGTTTTATGGAAAAATACTTTGGTCATGCCGTCGTTGCCCATGTTGAAAAATGACCAGCCGTTATCAAGCATCTGCTGCACCAACGGTATTTCAGATACATCCGCACGAATAGTTTTTTTGATTTTCTTTAAATGCGCGGCAGAAAGATTCTTCCCTAAAAAATATCCCGCCACAAGCATCAACACTATAAATATGTATGGCATAAACGCGAACATATTTGCCATTGCCACACCGATTTGCGGTATCATCAGCAACACAAATGCCGCAATCAAAAATCCGACAAGCGTCCATATTTGCAGCATATCCACCATGTGAACAGCGCGTTTACACTTTTTCCCGATAGCCGCCTGTATGGTGACAAGCGAACCAATAGGCGTCCTCACCTTTTTCCCCAATCCCAAAATCATGCCCTTTTCGGCATACGGTTCGGGATGTGCCATCTCAAACGTTGCATAATACTCGGCTTTTTCAGGCGGTTCTTCTTTGCAAAATTGACAATCCTCACTCATATGCAAATCATCAATATTTTCAGGAATATAGGAAAGCGTAACATTCCAGTGCTCAAGCGCTTCCTGCTTTTGACTGTCCGATTTCAACGAACAGATGTAACACTGATAACACCCTTTTTTCCCCAACCAATCGCACAGCTCACTGTCTGCAATACAGCATCTTTTTTTCAGTTCTTCACTGCGATAATCGTTTGTATCACTCATATCTCTCTCCTTTTTCAAGAAAACGGGCGCAGGCATTATCGCCCACGCCCACAATACCTATCACTTCTTTTAGCTGTCACTCTTAGGAATGTCCGCGTCTATCTGCCCCGCGATCTCCTCATTTACAACATTGGAGATAACGTCTATGTGCTTATACCGCTTCATTCCCGTACCTGCCGGAATCAGCTTGCCGATTATGATGTTTTCCTTTAGCCCCAACAGCGGGTCAATCTTTCCTTTAATTGCCGCCTCTGTAAGCACCCTCGTTGTTTCTTGGAAGGATGCCGCCGATAAGAAGCTGTTTGTAGAAAGCGACGCTTTTGTAATTCCCAAAAGCACCCGCGACGCCGTTGCCGGCTCTTTTCCGTCACGAATCATCTGCTCATTTTCTTTGTCAAACAAGAAAATGTCTACTAATTCGCCCGGAAGCATGGATGTGTCGCCCGCATCCTCAATCTTACACTTTTTGAGCATACAACGCACGATTATTTCCAAATGCTTATCGGAAATTTCCACGCCCTGCAAACGGTACACCATCTGTACTTCCTTTAACAGATATTCCTGTACACCCTTAACGCCTTTGATTTTCAGTATATCGTTCGGGTTTATCGAACCCTCGGTGAGCTCATCGCCCGCCTCGACAACCTGTCCGTCCTGCACTGTAACGCGTGAACCATACGGAATAAGGTAAGTTCTTGCCTCGCCCGTGTCATTTGCCACCGTGATTTCGCGTTTTTTGCGTGTGTCGTTGATTGCAATTGTTCCCGCAATCTCCGAAATTACCGCAAGTCCGCGCGGTTTTCTTGCCTCAAACAATTCCTCTACACGCGGAAGACCCTGCGTAATATCTCCGCCTGCAACACCGCCTGTATGGAATGTTCTCATCGTAAGCTGCGTCCCCGGCTCGCCAATGGACTGCGCCGCGATTACGCCTACCGCCTCGCCGATGTCAACAAGGTTTCCTGTAGCCATGTTTGAACCATAGCATTTTGCGCATACACCGTGCTCGCTCTTGCAAGTGAACACAGTACGGATATTTACTTCTTCTATGCCCGCCTTTTCGATTTGATCCGCAATTTGACTTGTGATCATTTCGTTTGCGCCCAAAATCACTTTGCCGTCTTTATCCACAACCTCTTTCGAAGTATAACGCCCGCGGATTCTGTCTGCCAACGGCTCAATAACCTCTTTGCCGTTTGAATTTGTAAGCTTGCGCATAGGCACGCCCTGCGTCTGCTCTCCGAGGTTTTCAAAGCAATCCACCTCGCGTACGATTACGTTATGCGAAACATCCACAAGACGACGTGTAAGGTAGCCTGAATCCGCCGTACGCAGCGCCGTATCTGCAAGACCTTTTCTTGCACCATGCGACGATATGAAATATTCGAGAACCGTAAGTCCTTCACGGAAGTTCGCGCGAATAGGAATCTCGATAATCTCACCGTTAGGATCTGCCATAAGACCACGCATACCGGCCAACTGTCTTATCTGGTTTGTTGAACCACGCGCACCGGAGTTTGCCATCATGTATATCGGGTTGAATTTATCAAGGCTCTTCATCAGAGCATCCGTCACCTTATTGGTGGTTTCTTCCCATACCTTAATCGCGTTATCTTTTTTCTCTTTTTCAGTGAGCAATCCGTGCTTATACTGTTTTTCAATAACAAGCACGCGGTCCTCCGCCTCAGCCAACAATTTTTTCTTTGCCGGCGGGATTTTTATATCCGACACCGAAACTGTAATCGCACCGATTGTCGAATAATGGAAGCCCTGCTTTTTGATTTCATCCAGCACATAAGAAGTCTTTGTAGGTCCGAGCTTCAAGAAGCACAAATCAACAATCTTTCCTAATTGCTTTTTATCAATCAAGCAATCCACTTCAAACTTTAATTCATTTCCCGGGATTGAATGGTCCATGTACCCCAAATTCTGCGGAATAGCCTGATTGAAAATCACGCGCCCCGTAGTAGTTTCAATGATACCTGTCTTCATTTCCCCGTCAATATCTTTTGTCACACGGATTTTAACCATAGCCTGTAAATCAATATTGCCCGTGTTGTATGCCAAAATGGCTTCATCCGGCGAAGCGAAAATACTGCCCTCACCCTTTGCGCCCTCTTTATGAATAGTCAGATAATACGACCCGATTACCATATCCTGCGTAGGCGATACAACCGGCTTTCCGTCCTGCGGCTTCAAAATATTGTTTGCCGCAAGCATCAAAAACCTTGCTTCTGCCTGTGCTTCCACAGAAAGCGGTACATGAACAGCCATCTGGTCGCCGTCAAAGTCGGCATTATATGCAGTACACGCAAGCGGATGCAGCTTGATTGCGCGTCCCTCGACTAAAATCGGCTCGAATGCCTGTATTCCGAGTCTGTGCAGTGTAGGCGCACGGTTAAGAAGCACCGGATGCCCTTTTATAACCTCTTCAAGAACGTCCCATACCTCCGGACGAATTTTTTCTACCATACGTTTTGCAGATTTAATGTTGTGGGCAAAGCCCTCCTCCACTAATTTCTTCATAACAAACGGCTTGAAAAGCTCCAGCGCCATTTCCTTAGGCAAACCGCACTGATACATCTTAAGCTCCGGCCCTACAACAATAACCGAACGCCCCGAATAATCCACACGTTTTCCAAGCAAGTTCTGACGGAAACGTCCCTGCTTACCGCGCAGCATATCTGAAAGCGACTTTAACGGACGGTTGCCGGGGCCCGTCACCGGGCGGCCGCGTCTGCCGTTATCAATCAAAGCATCCACCGCTTCTTGCAGCATACGCTTTTCGTTTCTCACAATAATATCCGGTGCTCTAAGCTGCAACAATCTGTTAAGACGATTGTTACGGTTGATTACACGCCTATATAAATCATTAAGATCAGAGGTCGCAAAGCGTCCTCCGTCAAGCTGTACCATAGGTCTTAATTCGGGCGGAATTACCGGCACAACGTCAAGTATGATCCACTCGGGCTTGTTTCCCGACTGACGGAATGCTTCCACCACCTCAAGCCGCTTAATTGCGCGGATTCTCTTTTGTCCGGTGGACGTCTTAAGCTCCTCACGCAAGGTTGTTGATTCTTCCTCAAGCTGCACTTTTTTCAGCAATACCTTGACCGCTTCCGCGCCCATGCCCGCCGAAAAAGCATCCTCGCCGAATTTCGACTGTGCCTCACGATATTCCTTGTCGGTCAAAAGCTGTTTATATTCAAGTCCTGTTTCTCCCGGCTCTGTAACTACAAACGCCGCAAAATACAATATTTTTTCAAGAGAGCGCGGCGACATATCAAGCAACAGCCCCATGCGCGACGGAATCCCCTTAAAATACCAAATGTGTGACACCGGAGCAGCAAGCTCTATGTGCCCCATGCGCTCACGGCGCACCTTTGCGCGCGTTACCTCAACGCCGCATTTTTCGCATACAATGCCTTTATAGCGTATACGTTTATATCTTCCGCAATGACACTCCCAGTCCTTTGTAGGTCCAAAAATGCGCTCGCAAAACAATCCGTCTTTTTCCGGTTTTAATGTACGATAGTTGATCGTTTCCGGCTTTTTTACCTCGCCGCGCGACCACTCGCGTATTTTTTCCGGAGATGCCAAACCAATCTGTATAGAATCAAATGTATTGAGTTCAAACAAAGGTAACTCCACTCCTCTCTGCTATCTCAAAAAATTTCTAAAACTTTTTATGCACTGCTTATAAAATGTCGTCCGGATCGTCCATATCCTTTGTATCGATATTCAAATCCTCGCTAATATCAATGTCCTCTTCGAGGTCCTCAATCACATCATCCGCAAAATCATCGAAATCAATGTCGTCGTCCTCAAGCTCGCCGATGTCGGGCAAATCAAGCTCGTCCATAGACAAATCATCAATATCCTCTATTACCATACCGTCCGCTTCAAAGCTGTCATCCTCAGGCGGTAAATCCTCTGCGCCTGCAATGTTGATGTCGATTGCCATTCCGTCCTCGTCATCCGATTCCTTAATGGTAATCTCGCCCCTGTCCTCAGACAGCACCTTAATGTCAAGGCACAAGCTCTGCATTTCCTTAATCAGCACCTTGAACGATTCAGGCACACCCGGCTCGGGTATGTTTTCACCCTTAACGATTGCCTCATATGTCTTAACACGTCCGACAACATCATCCGACTTCACTGTCAAAATTTCCTGCAAGGTGTTTGCCGCGCCATAAGCCTCGAGCGCCCAAACTTCCATCTCGCCGAAACGCTGTCCGCCGAATTGCGCTTTGCCGCCCAAGGGCTGCTGCGTAACCAACGAATAAGGACCTGTAGAACGCGCATGAATTTTATCATCCACCAAATGGTGAAGCTTTAATATATACATATAACCAACGGTTACGCGGTTTTCAAACGGTTCGCCGCTGCGCCCGTCATAAAGCACCGTTTTTCCGTCTTCACTAAGCCCGCTCTGCGCCAACAGCTGCTCGATGTCTTCCTCCGAAGCACCGTCAAATACAGGAGTTGCCACGCTGAAGCCAAGTGCGCGCGCCGCTCTTCCGAGATGCACCTCAAGCACCTGCCCGATATTCATACGGGAAGGAACGCCAAGAGGGTTAAGCACTATATCAAGCGGACGTCCGTCGGGAAGGAACGGCATATCCTCCATAGGAAGAATGCGCGATATAACACCCTTGTTGCCGTGACGGCCTGCCATTTTATCTCCCACGGAAATTTTCCGTTTTTGTGCAATATACACACGCACGAGCTTGTTTACACCCGCCGTGAGTTCGTCCTTGTTTTCGCGTGTAAATATCTTTACATCTACAACCACGCCGCCCTCGCCGTGCGGTACACGCAAGGAAGTGTCACGCACTTCGCGCGCCTTTTCGCCGAAAATTGCTCTTAACAAGCGTTCCTCTGCCGTAAGCTCTGTTTCACCCTTAGGTGTCACCTTGCCCACTAAAATATCCCCGCTGCGCACCTCCGCGCCTATGCGGATAATCCCGCGTATATCAAGATCCTTTAGCGCATCCTCGCCGACATTCGGAATATCCCGCGTAATTTCCTCCGGCCCGAGCTTTGTATCACGCGCTTCCGCTTCATATTCCGCGACGTGCATAGAGGTAAATACGTCATCCTTTACAAGGCGCTCCGAAAGCAGCATAGCATCCTCGTAATTATAGCCTTCCCAAGTCATAAAGCCTATAAGCACGTTTTTGCCGAGCCCAAGCTCGCCCTGCGCGGTGGACGGTCCGTCCGCCACTACCTGCCCCGCTTCAATTCTCTGACCTTCATATACAATAGGCAGCTGATTTATGCAGGTTCCTTGATTGGAACGCGCAAATTTAATCAGATGAAATTCCGACTCTGTCCCATCGTCATTCAGCACAACTATTTTCTTTGCGTCTACACTTTTGCAAACGCCGCTTTTTTTGGAAATTGAAAGCACGCCCGAATCATACGCCGCCTTATATTCCATACCGGTGCCCACCACAGGAGCTTCGGGAACCAACAGCGGTACCGCCTGCCTCTGCATGTTAGAGCCCATCAGCGCACGGTTTGCGTCATCATTTTCCAAAAACGGAATAAGCGCCGTAGCCACCGAAACAAGCTGCTTTGGCGATACATCCATAAGGTCAACCTCATGACGCGTAACCTCAACGATCTGGTCACGCACGCGGCACATAACGCGCTCACGCACGAACTGCCCGTTTTCGTCAATCGGCTCGTTTGCCTGCGCAACGATCAAGTCTTCCTCTTCATCCGCAGTCATATATTGTACCTTTTCCGTCACAAGCCCCTTCTTTTTGTCAATCATACGGAAAGGCGTTTCTATAAATCCATATTCATTTACACGCGCATAAGTAGACAGCGAACCGATAAGACCGATGTTCGGTCCTTCCGGCGTTTCTATCGGGCACATGCGCCCATAATGGCTGTGATGAACGTCACGCACGTCAAAGCTTGCGCGGTCACGGTTAAGTCCGCCGGGGCCTAAGGCTGAAAGCCTTCTTTTATGCGTAAGCTCCGCCAACGGGTTTGTTTGATCCATAAACTGTGAAAGCTGTGAAGAACCAAAGAACTCCTTAATAGAAGCCGTCACAGGTCGGATATTTATAAGATTTGAGGGCGTCGCAACGTCCATATCTTGTATCGACATTCTCTCGCGCACTACACGCTCGAGCCTTGTAAGTCCCACTCTTATCTGGTTTTGCAGCAGCTCGCCCACCGAGCGCAGCCGTCTGTTGCCAAGGTGGTCAATGTCATCCGTTACGCCCAACCCATATTTAAGTCCGAGAAAATAACTCACGGACGCAAGCATATCATCAATAATAATATGCTTCGGAATAAGTATCGGCAGGCTCTCTTTCAGCGTTTCCACCAATTTTTTCTTGTCTTTTCCGCACTCGTCCAAAATTTCTTTCAGTGCAGGATAATATACCTTTTCGTTAATGCCCGCTTCCGTCGGCTTAAAATCAAGGTGCTTAGCCGCATCCACAAAGCGATTGCCGTGTACACGCGCAACCTCCTCGCCGACCGTAAGGTCAACAGACGCAATACCCGCATTTTCAATTTCGCTCGCAAGCTTAGGAGTAATTACATCCCCCGCCGCGCACAAAAGCTCACCGGTGTCTTCATTTATGACATTGGCTGCCGATATTTGGTTTACTATACGGTTAGAAATCGCAAGCTTTTTGTTGAACTTATAACGCCCGACGCGTGCGAGATCATAACGCTTGTTATCAAAAAACAATGAACCGATTAAAATGTTGGCGCTTTCCACCGTCGGCGGCTCGCCCGGACGCAGACGCTTATAAATTTCTAAGAGTCCCTCTTCCTTTATAGATGTGTTATCCTTTTTGAGCGTCGCTTCAATGTTCACATCATCACCGAAATAATTTCTTAAATCGGTATCTGTTGACAATCCCATTGCGCGCAGAAAAACCGTCACAGGAAGTTTTCTTGTGCGGTCCACACGGATAAACATACAATCATTTGAATCCGTTTCATATTCAAGCCATGCGCCCCTGTTAGGAATTACCGTGGAGCTGAAAAGGTCTTTGCCTGTTTTATCCTTCGATACGCCGAAATAAACGCCCGGAGAACGCACAAGCTGCGAAACAATAACACGTTCCGCTCCGTTGATAATAAACGTACCTTTTTCCGTCATCAACGGAAAATCGCCCATAAAAACTTCCTGCTCTTTAACTTCGCCTGTTTCCTTATTTAATAAGCGCACCTGCACCTTTAAGGAAGCCGCATAGTTTACGTCGCGCTCCTTACATTCCTCAACCTCATATTTCGGGGCTTCGGCAATGTGGTAGTCGACAAACTCAAGCACAAGGTTTTCAGAATAGTCGGTAATGGGAGATATGTCTTTTAGTACTTCCCCCAGCCCTTCCGCTAAAAACCTCTCGTAAGAATTTTTTTGGATTTCGATTAAGTCCGGCATGTCTAGAACTTCTTTGATCTTGGAAAAACTCATTCTCTTGTTCGTTCCAAACTTAACTTCATGCATACTAAACAACAACTCCTATATTTAAATTGATTATTCACGATGAATACTTACACACAGCATATTATACTGTTTTCAAGAAACACCTTAGAAATGGCTTTCCAAAGGCTTTTTCCGTCTGCTCAAAAGAGCCAATACTCCACAGTACATCTATGCTAATGCAGTTTACTATATTATCACACAAAAATCAAGGTGTCAACAACAAATTTGCTCTTCGCTAAAATTTGTTTGCCTCCGTCCCCTCTTTTCCTTACATTTTACATTCAATTTACCGTAAAATATTTTCGCGTGTTACACATAATTATTACTTTTTATTTATTCACACGTTAATATTTTATCTTTATCAAGATAATCCGCAGCAATTTTTTGTCCCGGCGGCACTGTCAAAAATTTACTTTCATCCCAATCGCCGTTTAAAAAATCGAGCATCAAGCTTTTATTTCCCAAAACACAGTCATAATCCCATCCGTAATGCTTCGCCGCACGCTGTGTATACTCCTCATGCTTCGGGAAATTAAGCTCATCCCACTTCACATACGCACAGCGATTATAGTTCCCCGTAAGCTCTGCGTCCAGCAAAAACGCGGCGTTTTCCTCACCGTATTTTTCCGCGTACACCTTAAGCATGTCCTCATCCGTTTCCTCTGACGGCGTACCCGCATTTTCTATCCACGACGCATTATACCAATATGTTCCGCTGTGGCTGTCAAAATAATCACGATACGCTTCCTTCGAACCCAAAAACAACGTGATACAGTCATGTGCGCGCGGCACTACGAGCTTATATTTTTTTGATGTAAGCCCCACCGTACCGTTAGAGCAAAGCCCGTACCCCAACAATATCGCATCAAAATCCTTGTGCGAAAAGTAAGATTTGTAGGTGTGAATATCCTCCCCCTCATCTATACTGTCTATTTCCTTTTGCAAAGCCTGCGTTAAAAGGGCAGGGGTGTCATGCAATCCCTGCCTCAAATACGTCACATCAACAAAATTTTCGCAATGCGCGCTCAAAAGCGAAACTTCCCTATATAAAGCCTTGCACGCCAGCATTTTTAACCGCATTTATCAAAATCCCTCCCCACTGTTTTAAATCAGCAACGCCAAAATCACAGTGCTGCGCACACGCCCTCTGCCGCCCTTATGCCGTGCGCACATCAAGCTCGGGCGCTGCTGCGCTTTCTTCATTTTATCTTTGCAAAAATCATTCTGCCCGCCGCCGTTTGCAGCACGCTCGTCACAACCACCGCAAAGCTTTCACCTATCTTACCGTTAGCACCTTCCACCACAATCATCGTTCCGTCATCAAGATACGCAACGCCTTGGCTGTGCTCTTTTCCGTCCTTTGCTATCAACACCGTCATTTCTTCACCGACCATCAAAATCGGTTTTACCGCGTTTGCAAGCTCATTGATATTAAAAACCGGCACATCCTGCACCGCCGCCACCTTGTTAAGATTATAATCATTCGTCACAACCTTGCCGTTAAGCTCCTTTGCAAGCTTCAGCAGCTTAATATCAACCTCCGCCGTATCCTCATAATCAATATCGGTAATCCGCACAGGAATTTTAAGCTCCTTTTGCATACTCTTTAAAATATCAAGCCCGCGTCTGCCGCGCGTGCGCTTCATCGAATCGCTCGAGTCCGCAATTCGCTGCAGCTCCCCCAATACAAACTCGGGCACCACAAGCTCTCCTTCAAACATTCCCGTTCTGCAAATATCGAGTATACGTCCGTCAATAATCACGCTTGTATCAAGTATTTTAGGTGAAATAAACGTGCCGTCCGCCTTTTTTGCGTCCGCGCTTTTTCCTGCTTTACGCGTATGAAAAAAAGCGCTGAAATCAAATTTACGTTTTGCGCCCATGGAAAGCCCGATAGAACCGCACACAAGATAATCAAGCACCGTAAGCGGAATGGAAATCCACGGAATAGAAATAAGCCCGATTATAATAGAAATAAGCGCCGCTACCACCAAGCCTAATATAAGCCCGATCGTTCCCGCCAAAAGCGTATTAGACGGCGCCGCCGACAAGCTTTCTTCAATTTTCTTTGTGTTTTTCTCTACAACGTTTGCCAATCGTTTTGATAAAATAAAAAATATAATTCCTGAAATAATTCCGCTTGCAATGTAAAACACAACAGGCACCCATGTCTGCAACGCAGAAAAAAGGTCGGTTGCCGCAAAATAATTATAAAGCGTCACTCCCAAAAGCAAAAGTCCCGGCCCGACGCTGCATCCCACCGCCACAATAAACAATCGCATCAACTTGTAAAACATATAGCTTCCCCCCTTTCTTTTAAAATTATATATGCTGCATATTTGCATTCTTAATTTGTATTGTAATGCAAATTTATGTCCGTTTCATGAACAATAGCTTACAGAATTTAAAAAACTTTAGTAAGCAGATCCATAAGCGTGCTTACGCCCTCCACCTTCACTTTATAATCCATACCGCGCTCTATGCTGTTTTTCGGCACAAACACACGCTTCACGCCCATCTTTGCACATTCCGATATGCGCTTTGTAACCTGCGCCACATGGCGTATCTCGCCCGACAACCCAATTTCGCCTATAAACGCCGTGTCGCGCGGCACGGCAATATCCCTTAATGACGATACAATGCTCACCGCCATTGCAAGGTCAGCAGCGTGCTCGCTCACCTTTATCCCGCCCGCTACATTCACAAAAATATCCTGCTGATATAGCTTTAACCCGATTTTCTTTTCCAAAACAGCGCTGATCATATATAACCTGTTTTGGTCGATTCCCGAGCACAATCTGCGCGGAATTGCAATTTGCGTATGCGAGCAAAGCGCCTGTATCTCAAGCAGCATCGGGCGCGTACCCTGTGTAGCGGCAAAAATCGCCACTCCGCCAAGCTCCTGTTCAAAATCTCCCTCAAACAACATCGTCGGATTTTTCACTTCCATCATGCCGACATCGCGCATCTCAAACACGCCGATTTCATCCGTAGAACCAAACCGATTTTTCACCGCGCGCAATATACGCAAATTAGATGTGCGCTCACCCTCAAAATAAAGCACCGTGTCCACAATATGCTCAAGCACACGCGGCCCCGCAATAGCGCCCTCTTTTGTGACGTGCCCGATTATAAACACCGCCATACCCATCTGCTTTGCCGCCTGCGTAATACGCGACGCACAGCCGCGCACCTGCGCCACACTCCCGGGCGCAGAGGAAAGGTTTTCATCATATAACGTTTGAATGGAATCCACTATCAAAAATTTAGGGGCAAGCTGCTCCGCCCCCGCAAGTATACTTCCCACTTCTGTTTCAGCCATCAAATAAATGTTTTCATTTATCCCCAGCCGATTAGCTCTGAGCTTTATCTGTGAGGGCGATTCTTCCCCCGATACATAAAGCACCGCACCGTGAGCCGTCAAATTCTTTGCCACCTGCAAAAAAAGCGTGGACTTGCCGATTCCGGGTTCACCCCCCGCAAGGCATACTCCGCCCGGCACTACCCCGCCGCCGAGCACGCGGTCAAATTCATCAATTCCCGTTGCGAAACGCTTGCCTGATTCCGCAGGGATTTTATCAAATGTAACAATGTGCGCCGGTATAGAGGTCGGGCGCGCTTTGCCCGCGGGCGCCGCCGCAACCACAACTTCCTCGCTCATAGTGTTCCAGCTGCCGCATGATGGGCATTGCCCCGACCATTTCCCCGTTGCATACCCGCACTCCGCGCACACAAACTGTGTTTTACTTTTTGCCACTGATATTCCTCCGCTAAAATTTAAGATTACGAGAGCCGAATCCACACGTTTCTCGCTTGCCGCTTACCCGCACTGCTCACAAGCGGCTAAGCGCCCCTAACAGCATTTATATTTTTAGACCCATAACCGTAAGTGCTGTATATAATGTATAACTTATATATTATTTATTAGAAATGCGGAGCATTTCGGGTCAAGGGAGCTTGCTCCCTTGCGGGTCTTAGGGCGGAGCCCTAAGGTCTTGACCTTGTAGGGTCTTGTGTGCTCTTGACCTTGTAGGGTTTTGGGCTCTTGACCTTGTAGGGGCGGTTGCCGCGCAGCAGGCAAAAAGACTTTGTTTCAGGCGTATTATTCGGCTCTCGTCACCTTAGGAACGTACGCATATTTTGCCACGTCATCCGCCACCGACGCTTCCGCCGCTTTATCCGTCATATCATAATAACACAGCCCGTTACCATTTGCCGACGCCAATATGTTTTTTGTCACATCACTCGTAATTTGACTCGTTTCCTGCGCATCCGTATACGCCACATACAACTGCTCGCCTTTGGAATACACAACAAAATCGTCCCCGATACCGTAATTAGATACTCCGTCCGCAAGCATCACGGGCGCGCCGCCGCTTACCGACAGCATAAGCGAAACCGTCACGCCGTATTCCTTTGTTTTAAACACAATATCTTTGCCGTTGGTTTTAGGCTCATAAACAGCATCCCCGAAATTATAATTATCATATTTTGAAGTTCCGTCCTCCGCAAACGCAATGCGCTTAAGCGTGCTTGCACCCTTACCGTCGCTTTCCGCCCACACCATATCATTTGCGGAAATATCCACCGCGCTTCCGCGCACTGTGCCCTTATCATAAAGCTTTACCGTCGCCGCCTCACGCGTTTTAACATCATATACATACAAACGCTGCGTTTCATCCCCCGCCCATTGCATAAACGCCAAGCGGTCCCCGCTCAGCGCAAGCTGCGGCGCGGCATACGCATATTCTTTAATCACAAACTGTTTGTCATTTGCCATGTCATACCCTAAAATACGCCCGCCGCCGTCCGCCATGCTGTCAAGAAACACCGCAATGTTACCCGAAAGCACCGGGTTTATAAACTCGTCATATTTTTTTTCTGTATTTACAAGCAGCCGCGCTTCTCCCGACTGCGTATTATAAACAACTACACCATCCATACCGCCTGCACTGCCTCGCTGTTTTTGGGTGGTAAAAATAATATTATCTCCGTCCGCATACGGCTCATTTTTCATTTTATAATCTTTATTGGTATAAATTTCCTTTGATACTATTTCTTCATGCTGCGTTTGTTCCTCTTTTTCAAATTTCGCCTCTACCTTAGGCTGATACCTCGCCGACGGGTCGACCCCGCGTATCAAATCCTCTATCAGCGGAAAACCAAAAAAGATAACAACAAGCACAACCGCCGCCGCTGCCACCGCTAAAATAACGATCTTAAACCGCGTCCACAAATTACTGCGTTTTATTCTGTCTGTCATCATCGGACGGCGTACCGTCGACATACCTCTGTGTCTTCTCATGTTTTTCCTTATATCATCACTGATTCATATTGCTTATTTTTGCGTGCAACATGCGCTCCTCAAAATCGCCCCTCGCTCATCTTGCCCGCTTTTGCAAAATGCAAACCGCCTCCGCCGCCGCGCCTTCACCCCTGCCGACCGCCCCGAGGTGCTCCGTGGTTGTGGCCTTAACGTTGACATATGCACGTTCTATTCCAAGTGCGCGCGCTATATTCTCCACCATTTTATCGCGGTGCTCCATCACCTTCGGCTTTTGCATAATAAGCGTGCTGTCGATGTTCACCACGCAATAACCGTATTTTTTCAGCAAACTTCCCACTTCTTTTAGCAGCGCAACAGAAGAAATACCCTTATATTTAGGATCGGTATCGGGAAAAAGCCCCCCAATATCGCCCATTCGTGCCGCGCCCAAAAGCGCATCCATAATCGCGTGTATGAGTACATCCGCATCCGAATGCCCCTCAAGCCCATATTCACACGCAATATCCACCCCGCCCAACACAAGTTTTCTGTTTTGCGCAAAAGCGTGTACGTCAAATCCCGTGCCGATACGAATATCAGATGTACGCTGCTTGCACACAATGCTGTTGCCTTGCTCTACATCCGCCTTTGTCGTAAGCTTAATGTTGTCCGCAGAACCCTGTACAATGTGCACATCATCACATATACGCTCCACAAGCGATGCGTCATCAGTGCCTGTGAATCCGTCAATCTCCGCCTGCTCATATGCACGCATAATCAGCTTGTATGTAAATGCCTGCGGCGTCTGTACACACACAAGCTCCTCGCGCGGCAAAGTTTCCTCCACCACATTTCGCTTTGCGCGCTTAATAGTGTCAGTCGCCGGAATCGCCACCACTCCGCTTCCGCAGCGAATAGCGCTCGCCGCACAGTCACGCACTATGCTTTCCGTCACAAAGCAACGTGCCGCGTCATGCACCATTACAATATCCGTGTCCGTCGGCACCAACTTAAGCGCATTGCGTACAGAATCCTGCCGCTCTTCTCCGCCTACGCAAAATAAACAATGACTGTGCCGCAAATATTTTATCGCTTTGCGCTCTATCATTTCCCGTTCTTCTTGCTTGCACACCACAATCAAATCCGAAAAAAGCTCTGTTGCCTCAAACGTTTTTAAACAACGCACAACAGCGCTCTGTTCGTCAAATTTAATAAATACCTTGTTTGTATCCATTTTCATGCGTCGCCCGCTGCCCGCCGCAAGTATAATCGCGCACATCTTCATTACTGTTCTATTACCTCATACATTCCGTCCGACTCTTGTTTTTTTGTTGTTTCCACAAGCGCGCACACCCGCACACGCAGCGGCTTTGAGCCAAACTCAATTGTAATTTCATCCCCGATGTTCACGCCATAGCTCGGCTTGCGCGGCGTACCGTTCACAAGCACGCGCCCGCCCGCGCTTGCCGACTGCGCCACCGTGCGTCGGCGTATGAGCCGCGAAACTTTCAGATATTTATCCAATCTCACTGCTTCTTTCTCCTCTGATACATATATACAGTTATTATATATTTTTTCATGCAAATATTCAATGCAAAATACACACAACAAAAAAGCACCCACATACGGCGGATGCTTCTCGTTTCAATTTTAATTTACTTTACAGCGTCTTTGAAAGCTTTGCCTGCTTTAAAAGCCGGAACTGTAGAAGCAGCAATTTGAATCTGTGCTTTTGTCTGAGGATTGATACCTGTTCTTGCAGCGCGTGCGCGTGCTTCAAACGTACCAAAACCAACGATTTGTACTTTCTCACCCTTTTTGATTTCTGCGATAATGCTCTCTGTGAATGCTCCTAAAGCAGCATCTGCATCTTTCTTGGAAAGTCCTGCCTTTGCTGCAATAGCAGCTACGAGTTCAGTCTTATTCAAAACTTTACCCTCCTTGATATTTTTTTATTTCCGACGCAGGTTACCCCCGCGCGGTTTAACACTGTGATGATTATAATACAATATAAATTATAAATCAACCTATTTTTAATCATTTTTGCCTATGTTACACGCTTTTTCTTGCTTTGCACGTTCCCACAGCTCGTCAAGCTCCGCCGCATTAAGCCCCGATAATTCTTTTTCGGCGTTTTTTTCCATATATTCCATGCGCGCAATAAACTTTTCGCAAGTCCTGTTAAGACATAATTCCGGGTTCGTTTTTTTGAGGCGCAGCACATTGATAACAGAAAATATCAAATCTCCCGCTTCGCCCTCCATGTCGGCGTTTGTGCCCTCTGCAAGCGCCATTTTCCACTCTTCCTTTTCCTCTTCGACTTTTAAAAATGCCTGCTCCGCGTCCTGCCAATCAAAACCGATTGCAGAAGCTTTCTTTTGCAATTTATATGCGCGCATCATCGCACCCATACAGCGCGGTACATCCATCAACACCGATACAAAATCCTCATTCTTTTTTTCTTGACGCTTGATTGCTTCCCAATTTGTCACAACCTGCTCGGGCGTATCCGCCTTCACATCTCCGAAAATATGCGGATGACGGCGTATCATCTTTTCGCATACCGCGCTTGCCACGTCGTCAATATCAAATTCTTTGCATTCCTGCCCGATCTGCGCGTGAAACACCACCTGCAAAAACACATCGCCGAGCTCATCATAAAGCGCATTCATATCCTCCGCATCCACCGCGTCCGCCGCTTCATACGCTTCCTCAATAACATATTGGCGCAAACTTTCATGCGTCTGCTCCCTGTCCCACGGGCATCCGCCCTCCCCGCGCAGCACCGCCATTATGCGCACAAGGTCATACAAACCGTAACGCTGCTTTTCGCCTATCGGCACACCCTCCAGCACGAAAATTCCGCCCGTACCAAGCGCCGGTTCTTTATCAAAATCATATAATTTCACCTGCCTTGATACCCCTCCCGCATAAAGCAAGCCCACTGTTTCTTCAGCATAATATTCGCACAACGCACACTTTACATACTCCGCGGTAATTGCATTATCCACATTCGTTATAACTATCGCATTGCTTGTGTCAAGCCCCGCACCCGCAAGCTCGCGCGCATCTGTAACAGCATATTCCCCGATACACATAAAAGCTCGAGCCGCCGTTACCGCCGCGCTGACGCCCGCTCCGCAGGATACATATTCAATGCTTGCCCCGCTGCGCTGTAGCTCCCGCACAAAACCATTCGTGCCCGCGTCACCAAGTATACAAAAAACTGCATTTTCTTTATTTGCCATGTCCGAAATTCTCGCCGCACCCGATATATAAAGCGCGTCAAAATCCTCCGCGCTTTCAAATAAATCATCTAATGTTACAATGTTTTTATTAAGCTCGGCAAGCTCGCCCGCACATTCCGCCTGTTCGCTTTGCAGCACAACCCTGTCCGCACTCTTTATCGCCCGCACCGCTCTCACGCTCAGCATATCCGCTTCCGCCGTTAATTCTATAATTTTAATCTGCATATTGTTTCTTTCCTCTTTTATATATATATTATAAAAAAATTATATATGTTTACACTGCCCTTTGCAACCATATCCGCCCTAAAACCCTAAGACCTCGGGGCTCTGCCCCACCCCCGCAAGGTCAAGACCTTAGGGCGATGCCCCCAAACCCCGCCACGGAGCAAACACCCTGGTCCCGCAAAGCGACGCAATTACAAGAAAAAAATAAT
>JAVXIJ010000013.1:0-22041 GCA_036648415.1 Christensenella sp. | reverse complement strand
TGCGCTTTTTTGAGGGTAAAAGTAAATGTTGTGCCGTCAAGCTCATTTGAAGTTACCCAAATCCGCTGACCGTGCGCCTTTAATATATTTTTAACGATAGAAAGCCCTATGCCCGTTCCCTCTTTTTCACGCGTATGTGACTTATCTATCTTGTAAAAACGGTCAAACAAATACGGCAGCTCCTCCGCCGCAATCACATCCCCCGAATTATTGACGGAAATCTCCGCCGCATTCTCCTGTATTTTGGTTTCGAGCCTAAGCCGCCCGCCGTCATTTACAAACTTTATCGCATTTTCAAGTATGTTATGTATCACCTGCGTAAGACGGTTCATATCCGCCATAACATACGTTTTTTCCTCAGCAAACTCAACCTCAATTTCCAGCTTCTTAGCGTTTATCTTGCTTTCAAACGAAATAAGCACGCGGCGCATAAGCTCGTTTAATTCCACCCTGTCTATCTGCATAGGAAACTGCCCCGACTCAATTTTTGCAAGGTCCAGCATATCCGTAATAAGCAAATTAAGCCGCTTAGATTCCCCCAACACCACCTCAAGATAATGGTCAACCTCGCTTTTGGGAATTGTACCGTCAAGCGCGCCCTGCACAAGCCCTTGAATAGATGTAAGCGGGCTTCTGAGCTCGTGCGACACATTCGCAATGAGGCTTTCGCGCGACGCTTCATATTTTTTTAAATCCATTGCAACGCTGTTAAATGTTTCCGCCAGCTGCCCGATTTCATCCTTAGAGCTGACCTTTAAATGAATATCAAAATCCCCTTTGGCAAGCTGCTTTGCGCCAATCGTCACCACCGACAACGGCCGCAGCATGCTCTTCGAGAAAAAATATGTAAGCACAATTGAAAGCGCCGCCGCAATGCCCGCCGCCAACACAATCTGACGATACAGCGCCATAAGCGACTGCTCCAACTCATAAATCTGTTTGTGTACAAATACATACCCTACTATCGCATTTTCGCTCATAATAGGGGTCGCGACCGTAAGCATCGGCGTATTAAAAACATTATTTGCTTCTGTGATTTTACGCACAGTCTTGCCCTCATTAAGTGCATCAATCATATCAACATAATACTTTTCAATGTCCTCTTGCTTTACCACCGTTTTACCGTTTGGGTCATTTGCCAGCCACGGTGTTCCGCTGCTGTCAATTATCCATATTGCATTGCCGTAAGAACGCGCTTTCGCGGTAATTTGCTCACTTAACTGCGGAAATGATAAAGCCCCGTTTGCAAAAAGGTTCATCAAATTTTCGACGTCATCCGCAAGTGCCGTCGATTGCTGTTTACTGTCATCAATATACGCATTTCGCACTATTTGGCTCATCATAAGCCCCGAAAGCACAAGCGCAATCATAATAATTGCCATAAAAAGCAACATTATCTTACCGAAAATGGTCTTTATCATATGTTTTTTCCGTTTCAATAATTACTATGCAATCAGTATACCGCTTTATTATGACTAAATTGTAACGTAACTGTGAAATTTAAAACGCGAAAACCGCAATAGCGCGCATCGCTGTTGCGGCTCGCTGAGGCGGCAGGTTTAAATCTCGAACTTATAACCAACGCCCCAAACCGTCTTTATTTGCCACGGCTCGCCATCCTTAAATTTCTCTCTCAGGCGCTTTACGTGCACATCAACAGTGCGCGAATCTCCAAAATACTCAAAGCCCCACACCTGCTCGAGCAGCTGGTCGCGCGTAAACACTTTGTTCGGACGCGCCGCAAGAAAATACAAAAGCTCAATTTCTTTCGGCGGCATCTGCACCTCCTTGCCCTCATACATAACCTGATAATTCTGCATATCTATTTTAAGATTAGGATATTCAAGAATATCAGATTTATCCTCCTGATTGCTGCGGCGGATAACCGCTTTCACACGCGCCACAAGCTCCTTCGGGTCAAACGGCTTAACAATATAATCATCCGCCCCCAGCTCAAGCGCAAGCACCTTATCAAATGTTTCACCCTTTGCGGTAAGCATTATAACGGGCACATTGCTCTTCGCGCGAATTTGCTTTATCGTTTCAATGCCGTCCTGCACGGGCATCATAATGTCCAGTATCACCAAATCATACTGCTTACCGAAAAACAAATCGGCACCTATAGCACCGTCTGCCGCCTCTGTTATCTCGTAACCCTCTTTGCGCAGATAAAGCTTTACAACCTCGCGAATATTTTTATCATCATCTATTACCAAAATATTTTGTTTCATGCTATATCTCCTTTACGGAATTTCTACTATCTTTATACCGTTTTTCATAAGCAATGCACAAGTCACACCGCAGCCGTCTTTTAACGCGCCCTCAAAAGCACCGTCGTAAATCTTGCTCATCCCGCAGCTTGGGCTTTTCGCCTTAAGCCACACCTCTGTTATCTTTCGCTTTTTTACAAATTGCAAAAACCTTTGCGCACCCAAAACAAATTCCGCGGTAACGCATACTCCCTCTTTATTATAAACCTCCGCCGCCCCGCGTAAAACATCAAAGCCGTCCCCGCCGCGTATCTCCGCAGCCACACGCGGAATTTTCATGCCCGCCATCATCTCCGGACACGCGCACAAAACCTCACCCTCACGCACCGCCCGCGCGATTGCGCCCACCGTTTTTGCGCTTCCGTCATATCTGCATTTACGTCCCGCCAAGCACGCGCTCACTAAAATCATTGTACGCTCTCCGTTGTTTGTGTAATTTTGTTCACGCATTCATCTCCGCGTGCTCCCGCAATCAATATACATTATTTTAATGTTACCACAGTAACACCTATCCCGCCCTCGCCATACTCGCCCAAACGCTGCTTTGCAACGTGCGGATGTGTACGCAAATATTGCTGTACGCCGCTGCGCAGCACCCCCGTACCTCTGCCGTGCACAATATGCACCTCGGAATACCCCGCCAAAAACGCGTCGTCAAGGTACTTATCCAGCACAATCAAAGCATCATCGACCGCCTGCCCGTGTAAATCCAGCTCTATCGGCACCGCCTTGCCTGTGTTAAGCCTGATATGCGATAACCGCGCCGCATCTTTTTTTATCTGCGCGCCCGGCGCAAGCTCTGTATAATGAAGCTCCACCTGCATAATGCCCGCTTGCAAACGCACCATCCCCCTCGAATTCGGCGGTTCTAACACGGTTGCGGGCGCATTCATCGAAAGAATGGTAACCATGTCCCCCATGCGAATATCATCAGGCGACAAATTCTTCACTTTTTTTTGCAGCTTTTTATGCTTTTCTATTATCTGTTTTTTATCCGCTATCTTATCGCGCACCTTTTTAACGGTCTTAGTGCGCTCCGATTCGTTTTGCTGTTTTAACTTTCTCGTTTCCTTTATAGCCTCTTCCGCGGTTTCCTTTGCATCGCTCAAAATTTCTATGGCTTTTTCATTTGCCTGTTCAAGCATATGCTTGCGCTTATCATTTAACTGCTGCGCTTCTTCCTGCGCACGTTTGCGTTCCTTTTTTGCTTCCTCCAGCGCCTGATAAGCCTGATTCATCATCTTGTCCGCGCGTGACTGCGCCTTTTCCGCCGTTTCTATCAGTCGGCTGTATTCCACATGTTCTTCGTTCATATACGAACGCGCGCTTTGCAATACGTGCTTCGGCAGCCCCAATTTCTGCGAAATTGAAAGTGCGTTAGACCGCCCCGCCACTCCCATAAGCAGCCTGTATGTGGGCGTCAATGTTACGGCGTCAAACTCCATGCTTGCGTTTTCAAAGCCGTCATGCTCACCCGCAAACACCTTTAGCTCCCCGATATGCGTCGTTGCAATCACCGTGCAGCCCTTAGAATCAAGCTCCGCCAGCACCGCCTGCGCAAGCGCGCTGCCCTCCTGCGGGTCTGTGCCCGCGCCAAGCTCATCCAAAAGCACAAGCGAATCCCCGTGCGCATGCAGCAACGCAAAAATAATGTTTTTCATATGCGCAGAAAAAGTCGACAAGGATTGCTCGATACTCTGCTCATCCCCAATATCCGCAAACACTCCGTCAAAAACAGGCATCCTCACCGGTGACTTCGCAGGTAAAAACATCCCCGACTGCGCCATCACCGCAAACAACCCCAAAAGCTTAAGCGTTACCGTCTTTCCGCCCGTGTTAGGGCCTGTAACCACCAGCGCGTGTATGCCGTTTTTCATGCTTATCGTAATAGGTACAACTTCTTTTGCAGCTATCAGCGGATGCCGCGCGTCATATAACTCCAACGTCTTATTTGCATTAAAGCTCACCGGCACCCCGTGCATTTCAATCCCTAACGCCGCCTTTGCAAACAACACATCCAGCTCCGTTAATATTTCCACATCCCGCCTCAGCTCCTCATGAAACGGGCTGAGCATTCCCGTAAGTGCCGCCAAAATCCGCGACACCTCGCGCGCCTGCTCTGCTTCAAGCTCTCTTAAACGATTGTTTGACTCCACAACTCCCGCCGGCTCTATAAACATCGTTGCACCGGAAGCGCTTTTTTCATGCACAATCCCGGGGACATTCGCTTTATATTCAGCTTTTACAGGCACAACATAACGCCCGTTGCGCTGTGTAACGATATTATCCTGCAAATATTTCGAGTCCCCCTGCGAACGAATCATGGACTGCAACTTTTCTTTAATAGCTTCCTGCTCTCTGCGCATTGCCCTGCGCACACGCGCAAGCTCCGCAGAGGCATCATCGCTGATTTCATCCTCTGATAAAATGCAATCGGTAATACGCCGCAGCGCCTGCCCGTCATAAAAAAGCCCGCGCGCCAGCTCCGCTATCATTTCAGCATTTTCGTCCTTTGCAAGCAGCGCCGCCGCTTTTGCGGCACGAAACACACCCGCGCTGCGCAGCAATTCCCCGCAAGACAATGCCGCACCCGTTTTCATACGTGCAAGCTCTGCATCAATAGGCGAAAATGAACGCATAGGATAATCAGGACGCTTAATAAGCAGCGTTTCCGCCTCCATCGTCTTTTGCATGGCGCGCTTTGCCGCTTCCATTGTGCTTTCGGGCTCTATCGCCATTGCCGCCGCCGCACCCGACGGCGACACAGTTTTGTCCGCAAGCTTCTCAAGTATTAAATTAAATTCCAACGCCTTAGGTATATTCATAATTAGTTTTATTATATCACATTTTGCGGCATAAAAAAGGACGCGCACAAAATTTCGCGTCCTTCACCTTGCAACTGTTAAGCCTTTATAAGCAATTCATTTTTGCCCTCAAGCTCGGGGACATTTTCAATCAATATATTGACTATATCCTGCATATCGCTCTTAGCTTCCGCTTCAATACGCAATGTAATGCCTTCCTCTGTAACAGATTTACGAATAAGCAGCCACCCCTTGTCAAATTCAATACGCACACCGTCCAGCAGCAGCATTTTGTACCTTTCCCCAAGCTCCTTTACGTGCGCAATAAGCGCGTCCTGCGTATCATAGCTCCATTTTATCCTGATGTCGGGCGTAATTACCGTCATCGGTATGTCCGCCGCAAGAGCCGACAATTTTTTTGTGCTTTTGCTCAAAATCTCTCCCATTTTAAGCGCCGCAAAAAGTCCGTCATCATGCCCTAATTCCTTAAAAAAGAAATGTCCGCTGATTTCCCCCGCAAGCGAGCTTTCATGCGCAAGAAAAGTTTTTTTGATAAACGCGTGCCCGCTTCGTTCCATAATAGGCTCTACGCCAAGCTCTTCCGCCGTTTTCTTAATTATGGAGGATGATTTTAAATCATATACCACAGAATCTCCCTTGCCGTGCATCATGTATTTCATGAAAATACACAGCGACCGCTCACTCGTAATTACCTCTCCCGTATCGCTCACAAATACCGCTCTGTCCCCGTCGCCGTCAAACGCCACGCCGTAATCCGCATGATTTTTTACCACAGCCTCCTGCAACTTCGTTAAATGTGAATACACCGCAGGGTTCGGGTCACGATTGGTAAATCTCCCGTCAAGCTCGCAAAACAGCTCCACCACATCATAGCCCATCTCGCGAAATAAATCGGGCGCGACCTTGCCCATCACGCCGCCGCCCGCGTCCACCACTGCCTTTTTATTTCCGCACTTAATAACGCTGCGAATAAAATCAGCATACCGACGCTCCATGCTCAGCGTTTCAACGCTGCCTTTTCCCACCGTATAGCTCTTTTTTGCAACAATGCTTTCAATCTCACGAATATCCTCTGTGGTAATCGGGCGATCCCCCAACACAACTTTAAAGCCGTTATATTGCCACGGGTTGTGCGACGCCGTCACCATTACGCCGCCGTCCGTCTTCAACACAGATTTTGCATAATAAAAAACAGGTGTCGGCTCAATTCCAATATCAATAATATCTGCGCCGCTTTCGGTGAGCCCCTCCGCCATTTTTTCTTTCAAGGAATCAGTGGAAAAACGCGCGTCACCGCAAAGCAGCACCTTTTTACCCTGCAACATACTCCCGATTGCACGCCCGATTTCATATGCCTCCGCTTCACGCAGCTCTTCCCCGTAAATTCCGCGAATATCGCAATCTTTGTAAATGCTCATACCAAATACCCCCTTCTTTCAAGCTCCGCTTTTGTTTTAAAATACCCCTCGTCATAGCTTCCCGCGCGTTTTGACGGATATACCGTTTTACTGATTTTAATCATGTTTTCAGATGCTTCCTTGAGCGTCTTATATCCTGTTGCAAGCGACGCAATAAGCGCCGTACCCATTACCGCGTCCGTTTGCACGGGTACTTTTAACGCTTTATTTAAAATGTCGCTTCTGATTTGCAGCCATACATCCGACTTGCACGCACCGCCCGCCGTGAAAATTTCATCCTTAACCTCACAGCCAAGCGCTTCAAGCATTTCAAAAGACAAACGCTCCGCATATCCGACGCCCTCCAAAAGCGCCGTATATTTAGTTTTCTCGTCCGTTTTGTCACACAGCAAAAATCCCTCCGCCTCCGCACTCACAAACGGGAAACGCTCTCCCTTATCCGTAAGCGGATAACACGCCGCACCCGTAGGCGTCAGCTCCTGCGCATAACCGTTATATTCATCAAACCTGCTTTTATCAAAATTTTCGTTAAGACAGCGTCCGCCGATATTAGATGCGCCGCCGAGCAGCCAATAACCCTGCGGGTGCAAATGCGAATATATTCTGCCGTGTTCATCTGTAATAAGGGATCTTTCTATCCCCTTAAGCACCATTGTAGTGCCGATAATAGATGCCCAATCCCCACAATCACTGATACCTGCCGCAAGCGCAGAGGCATAGCCGTCCGTCGCTCCCGCAACCATCAAAGTGTTTTCACTAAGCCCCGTTTCGCGTGCCGCGCATTTCTGTACTTTGCCTATAACCGTCCCCGGGGCCACCACCTTTGGCAAAAGCTCCTCGTCCAATCCCAGCTTCTCAAAAAACGTCGGCCATTTTTTTTGTGTTAAATCATAGCACGTTTTCAGCGCATTGGAATAATCAGTAACGCCGTATTCACCGCTTAATCTCCCGATTATGAAATCCTGCTGATGCACAAACCGCCGTGCCCGCTTTTTAGAATTACCCATAAGCCAAACTATCTTAGGAAGCCCAAACGACGAATTTACGCGATAACCAAGCACCCGCTCAAGCTCACCTGCATACCCGCTTATTTCCTCTGCCTGCTTTTGCGCGCGCGGGTCATTATACATAATCCCCACAGAAATCGCGTCATTGTTTTCATCAAGCGCCAGCACCGTTCCCGATGTAGCGTCCACACAAAGCGCGCGAATATCCTGCGCTTGCTGTCCGTTTTTTTCAAGCTCCGCAATACACAGCCTAATAGCCTGCACCGCCGCCGTCCACCAAACCTGCGGGTCCTGCTCCTTCAAATGCGCCTCTTTTGCAATGTTGAGCACCGCAAACGGAACACTCTGTGACGCATAATTTTTCCCATACATATCGGTAACAACCGCCCGTGCCCCCTGCGTGCCTATGTCTATACCCAAAACAAGTGTATTCATTGCTGTACCTCCGTCTGTTTTTATTATAAAAAAAAGCGGAAACAAAGCTTTCCGCTCTTTCATCCTATACTTTTATCTGTTGAACGGTGTCGGACGCGTAGTGCTCCCTGCCTGCTTTTGTAATCGTTCTAATTCCTTTTTTACCGTTTGAAGCTCATCATTGGCTTTCATATAATCGTCCGCAATATTTATAGCGGTGAGCATAGCAAGCTGAATATTGTTAAGATCCGGATTAGACCTTTTTAACTCATCCAACTTTCCATTCACCTTAAGTGCAACCCTATGAATATATTCCGCGCTGTCCGTACCGCAAATTGTATATTCTTTTCCGCCGATACTTACAACCGTTTTTGTTTTTTCCATGCGCTATACCCCTCTTTCGGGTTTTTCTTTATTATACAGCATACGCGAATATTGCACAAGTAGCGTATACGCGTCCACCGCAAGCAATAATGCCCGCGCACGCATTTACTTTATCTTAACTGCGCGCCAAAGCTCTGTTCCAAAGTTTTCAGCACCTTTTTCATCACAGAGTTTGCTTCCTCATCCGTCATTGTGCCCTCCGCACTGCGCATGGTAATTGCATACGCAACGCTCTTTTTCCCCTCGCCGATCTGCGCGCCGCTGAATACATCAAAAAGCTCCACACGTTCTACGCGTTTGCCGCCCGCCGCATAAACAGCGTCCGCCATATCGCCCGCGCCCACGTCCGTATCCACGATTACCGCAATGTCACGCGTTGCCGCCGGGAACTTCGGAAGCTGTGTAAATTTCACCTGCGGCTTATCCTCGGCAAACAACACCTCAAGATCAATCTGCGCAATCACCGCTTCCTGCGGCATTTCGCACGCTTTTCTAATATCAGGAGCCACACTGCCCATCACGCCGATTTTTTTATCTCCGATATAAATATCCGCCGATACTCCCGGGTGCAAATAAGGCTCATTTGCACGCTCACAGCGCAGTTTTTTGCCGCTTATGAGGGTCACAATGCTTTCCACCGTTCCCTTCATATCAAAGAAATCTTTATTCCCGCTTTGCGCCAAAACCATCATCGGCGTTTCATGCGGCAGCGCTTCACCCCTCTGCGGGAAAAATCCGCGCGACACTTCAAAAAGCTGCACATTCTCATTTTTTCTGTTTTGGTTCATCGCCGTCACGCTTAACATATGCGGCACAAGCGTTGTACGCAAAAGCGCCGTATCATCGCCGAACGGATTGATTATTCTCACGCTTTCGGGCACTTCCGCGCCGATTTTTGCATAGTCCTGCTCCCCTGTAAACGCATAAGTAACACATTCCAAAAAGCCAATATCCCTAAGATAATCTTTAATAATATCCGTTTTCGCTTCGCAATCCGATACCCGCCCCCGCCGCATTTCCGTCATTGCGTCCGTTTCGGGTATATTGTCATATCCAAACATACGCGCCACCTCTTCCGCAATATCCGCAGTCCCGAAAATATCTGCGCGAAAAGCAGGAATGGTGCACACCAGCTCGTCCCCTATAAGTCCCGTTGTGATAAACACTCGATTTAAATATTTTTGCATTTCCTTTGCGGAAATATCAGTGCCTAACTTTTCGTTCACCTTTGATGCGTTTACCTTTATTACGCGCTGCTGCAAATCCTCATTCAGCACATCTATCATGCCGCACGCAACCTTGCCCGCACCAAGGCTCTCCGCCAGCGTAAGCGCACGCTTAAGCGCAAACATAGAGGTCGCCGCGTCCACTCCCTTAGAAAAACGCATAGAGCTTTCGGTTGCAAGCCCCAATGCACGCGATGTCTGTCGAATGTTTCCGTACATAAACTTTGCCGATTCAAACACCACGCTTTTCGTATCCGCAGTGATTTCCGACTCCAGCCCGCCCATAACGCCCGCAATACCGATAGGCCCTTTTTTATCGCAAATAAGCAGCATATTTTCCGTAAATGTGCGCTCCTTATCGTCCAACGTTTTCATTTTTTCGCCCGCGCACGCGCGGCGCACAACAATTTCATTCCCGCGAATCTTCGCGGCGTCAAATGCGTGCATCGGCTGTCCCGTTTCTATCATCACAAAATTAGTAATATCCACTATATTGTTTATCGGACGAATACCCGCCTCCCTTAGGCGCACGCGCATCCACTCGGGTGACGGCTCAATTTTCACATCGGTTATTGCCGCGGCAACATAGCGCGTACACAAATCCTGCGCTTCCACCCTCACCTTGACAATATCCTCAATTTTTTCACCCTGCTCTTCATACTTAATCTCGGGCAACACAAATTCCGCATCGTCCGCCGCCGCCGCTTCACGCGCCGTGCCAATGACAGAAAGACAATCCGGACGGTTAGCGCCCACTTCAAAATCTATCACATCGCCGCGCAAACAAAGCAGCTCGCACACATCCGTACCCACCGCAGGCTCGCCGTGCAAAATCATTATTCCATCCACACCCGCGCCCGCATAATCCTCTTCTTTTAAATTAAGCTCTCCGCCCGAGCAAAGCATCCCAAAAGACTCTACCCCGCGCAGCTTGCCTTTTTTAATAGCCCCCGCAGGAAGCATCGCTGGCGCCTTTGCCACAGGAATATACGCACCCTCAAACACATTGTCCGCACCCGTCACAATTTGCAAAAGCTCGCTTTCGCCGACATCTATCATACAAATTTGCAGCTTGTCCGCATCAGGGTGCTTTTTCAAGCTTTCAATTCTTCCTACAACAACGTTCTTAATATTCTCTGCGAGCGTCACGATTTCTTCCACACCGTTGCCCGTCATTACCATTTTATCCGCCAACGTCTGCACGTCCGACGTTACCTTAGCATAATCACAAATCCATCTATATGGTGCTAACATTTATTTACCCTCTCAATCTTTTCTCCGACCAAATACAAAACCCGCAAGCCTTATACAAACTGACGTAAAAATCTTGCGTCATTTTCATACAGCAAACGAATATCCGTGATTCCGTATTTCGTGTTTGCCAAACGGTCAATACCCAACCCAAACGCAAAACCCGAATATTCCGTGGGGTCTATTCCGCAATTTGAAAGCACTACAGGATTCACAAGCCCACATCCCAAAACCTCTATCATGCCCGCGCCCTTGCAGGCAGAGCAGCCCTTGCCGCCGCACACCGTACACGTCACATCAACCTCCGCAGACGGCTCTGTAAACGGGAAAAATCCCGGGCGGAACTTCGTTTTTACATTCTCGCCGTAAAAATTACGTATAAACGTATTTATCGTGCCCTTTAAATCCGAAAAACGTATGTTTTTACCTACCACAAGCCCCTCCATCTGCATAAAAACAGGGGAATGCGTCGCGTCCACATCATCTGTGCGGAACACACGCCCGGGGCATATCATGCGAATAGGCGGCTTTTGTTTAAGCATGGTGCGCACCTGAACAGGTGAGGTATGTGTGCGCAGCACAACATCCTCGCTGACATAAAATGTATCCTGCATATCACGCGCCGGGTGATTTTTAGGAATATTCAACAACTCAAAATTATATTTATCAAGCTCCACCTCAGGCCCTTCATTCACATCAAAACCCATGCTGAGGAAAATATCGCGCACCTCGCGGTATACCTGCGTCAACGGGTGCAGCGCGCCTAACTCCTGCGTCCGCCCGGGCATTGTAATGTCTACACGCTCCGCCGCAAGCTTCGCCGCGTTTTCCTTTTGCGCGATAAGCTCTGCCGCCGCGCCAAGCGCACCCTCAACAGCCCCGCGCGCCGCGTTTACCGCCTGCCCGAATGCAGGACGCTCCTCCGCGCTGAGCGTACCCATCTGCTTCATCAGCAGCGTAACCGCACCTTTTTTACCAAGATACTTAACGCGAATATCGTTTAGCTCTGCACTTGTCTGCGCTGCCGCAATTTCGCTGTTTGCATCCTTTACAATCTGCTCCATGCCCAATTCCTCTCAACTTTTAAATTTATATAAATTTTAATTATTTACACCTTCATTGCACGGCGTACATCATACATCATTATACCCGCCGCCACGCTTGCATTCAAGCTTTCCGCATGACCGTAAATTTTAATTTTATACAGCACATCCGAAAGCTTTTCTATGTCCTGCGAAATTCCGCGCGCCTCGTTGCCGATCACCACGCACACGCGCATAATGTCCGACAGCTCCTCCGTTCCCGAAAGGCTGCCCGATACCACGCTTATTCCCATGCTTTTCAGCTCAACCAACCTCTTGCCCAAATTACACACCTCTATCGGCAAATGAAAAGAACTGCCCATCGCTGCGCGCTCGGCTTTCGGCCCATACATATCTGCGCTGCTGCTCGAAATAAAAATGCCGTCCGCCCCCGCCGCGTCCGCCGTGCGAATTATCGTACCCAAATTTTTCGGATCATTTATATCATCCAGCGCAACATAAAAGCTCCCGTCAAAATCAGGCAAATTTTCCTGCTTTTTCAAGCACGCAATCTCTTTCGGCGGTGATTTCGTGTCCGCAATTTGCTGTATTATCTCATGTGGTACAGCAATTATTTCAATATCATTGTCCGCCGCAAACCGCACAACCGCGCTGTTTTTGTCCGAAGTGACTATACATTCAAATTCTTGGTTCCACGCTGCCGCCTCACGAATTGTCTTCATGCCCTCAATGATGTATTTACCCTCTGCGTCACGTTCCTGCTTGCGCTTTAAAGACTTTAAAAGCTTTATATAGTCGTTCGTATGAGCAGTAATCTCTTTCATGAGTATACCTCCGTTGATAAATCAGCAGCCCTAAAAAGTTAAATTTCTATTTACACAAATCATAAAAAAATGAGGATAGTACTGTTATACTACCCCCACAACGTTACATATAATGTTACGCCTGCACTTTTTTCTTTGCTGTTTCCGCCAACTGTGCGAATGCAGGTTTATCATTTACCGCCATATCAGCCAGTACTTTTCTATTAAGGTCTATGCCGTTTTTCCTAAGACCGTTCATAAACTGCGAATAGCTGATTCCGCACACCCGTGCCTGCGCATTGATACGCACGATCCACAGCTTACGCATATCACGCTTTTTCAGCTTTCTGCCTGTGTAAGCATAGTTCATGGACTTCATGACCTGCTGTTTTGCTGATTTATATTGCTTGGATTTTGCTCCAAAATAACCTTTTGCTAATTTAAATATCTTTCTGCGTCTTTTATGTGAGCTCACTGCTCTTTTAACTCTTGCCATTTCCTAAAACCTCCTCTTTCTTCCCAATTATTTATACGGTATAAGAACTCTGATGTTCTTTTGCTCTGCCGCACAAATATAAGTACCCTTGCGGAGATTTCTCTTCCTCTTAGAGGATTTCTTATTTAATATGTGGCTCGTGTACGCTTTTGCTCTTTTGATTTTTCCTGATTTTGTGACGCTGAACCGTTTAGCCGCGCCTCTGTGGGTCTTCATCTTAGGCATTTTGACGCCCTCCTTTTGTATATCAAACTTTTCATTTGGTACTGATTTTACTGCGCTTTGGGAGCAAGTATCATGAACATACTACGCCCTTCCATCTTCGCATTTTTTTCTACAGCTGCATCATCTTCCAGCATTTCTAAAAATGCTTTCATCACAATTCTTCCCTGCTCGGTATGCGAAAGCTGTCTGCCGCGAAAGCGAATGGACACCTTTACCTTGTCCCCCGCGCTCAAAAACTTTCTGACGTTTTTGGCTTTAACTTCCATATCGTGCGTATCAATGGTGGACGAAAGACGCATTTCCTTAAGCACAATAACCTTCTGATTTTTCTTTGCTTCTTTCTGCCGTTTATTCTGTTCAAAGCGGAACTTACCATAGTCCATGATTTTGCACACGGGCGGCTTTGCCTTAGGTGAAATGCTTACAAGGTCAAGATTTGCCTCGTCCGCTAACTTCTGTGCCTCCTGTGAAGACATCACCCCAAGCTGGCTTCCGTCTTCTCCGACTACTCTTACTTCCGGCTCTCTTATTTGTTCATTGATGGACGGTTCGTTTGCGATTGGTTTTCCCTCCCCTTACTGCTGAGCGTTTACAGATATTACTTCGCGCAAAAAAGCGGATAGTATACACTACCCGCCGAATTAACAATTAGCTGTTATTTAACCGTGTGCACTGCTGCGCACAGGTGAGAAGCGGGTAGCCTCTGCTTTGTTTTAACTCTGATACTATACCACACATAATACGCATATGTCAAGCCGATAATTTATATTGCGCCGCACATAAAACTCTGTGCATAAACCACACACAACAAAGCTTGCCCATTTAACTCAGGAAAAATCGCGTATCTTGTATTCGCCGTTTCCTCCGCACTTTCACATCTAAAATATAACCCTATCCTTATGCTGCTGCACAATCATATCGAGCAAATCGTCGCTTGCAATACTGCCGATTTCGCCCTCTCCGCGCCTGCGCACGGCAAAAGTTCCGTCCTCAACCTCCGACGCGCCCGCAACCAACATATATGCAATGCGCTCATTTCGCGCTTCGCGTATCTTGTACCCGATTTTTTCCTGACGATTATCCACCGTCACGCGAATACCGCTCTCGCGCAAACGCTCGGCAAACGCGTTGCAATACTCCTCCGCCGCGTCCGTAATGCTCATTATGCGCACTTCCTCGCTCATCATCCACATGGGAAGCGCCCCCGCATATTTTTCTATCATCATGGCAAGCGTGCGTTCATAGCTGCCTATTGAAGAACGGTGAATAATATACGGCGACTTTTTCTGCCCGTCACTGTCCACATACGTCATGCCGAATTGCTTGGATAACGCAAAATCTATCTGCACCGTAATAAGCGTGTCCTCTTTACCAAACACATTTTTCGACTGAATATCGAGCTTCGGCCCATAAAATGCCGCCTCGCCCTCTTTTTCATAATAATCCAGACCGGCATGGTCAAGTATCACGCGCATTGCGTCCTGCACGCGTTCCCACTCCTCCGCATTGCCGATATATTTGTCCTTATCATTCGGGTCCCATTTTGAAAAGCGGTAAAATACATCGTTTTCAATCCCCAAAACTTTCATATTATATTTGATAAGGTCCAACACCCCCATAAATTCAGCTTCAAGCTGCTCAGGCGTACAAATTATATGCCCCTCCGAAAGTGTAAACTGGCGCACACGAATAAGCCCGTGCATCTCGCCCGACGCTTCATTGCGGAACAGCGTGGATGTTTCGCCGTAACGAATAGGTAAATCCTTATATGAATGATGCCCCGCATTATAAATCATATATTGGAACGGGCAAGTCATCGGGCGCAAAGCAAGCACTTCCTCGTCCTTTTCCTCATCACCGAGCACAAACATACCGTCCTGATAATGCTCCCAATGCCCCGAAACCTTGTAAAGGTCACTTTTTGCCATAAAAGGCGTTTTTGTGAGCAAATATCCTCTTTTTTCCTCTTCATCCTCCACAAAACGCTGCAAAATCTGTATCGTTTTTGCACCTTTCGGCATCAAAAGCGGCAATCCCTGCCCCACTAAAGGATTAGTGGTGAAATAATTAAGCTCGCGTCCTAATTTATTATGGTCGCGTTCCTCCGCTTCCTTAAGCTGCTTTAAATATACATCCAGCTCCTGCTGCGTGGGAAACGCCGTACCGTAAATACGGTTTAACATTTTGTTTTTTTCGTCGCCCCGCCAATAAGCACCCGCCGTCCTCAAAAGCTTTGGAACCTTCACCTTTGCGGTGCTCACCAAATGCGGCCCCGCGCACAAATCCGTGAAATCTCCCTGCTCATAAAAGCTTATCACCGCATCCTCGGGCAAATCTTCAATAAGCTCCGCCTTATATGGCTCGTCCGCCGCTTTCATCTTTTCTATCGCTTCCTGCCGCGGCAACGTATACCTTGTAAGCGAAATATTCTCCGCAATAATCTTCTTCATTTCCTTTTCGATTTTTGCAAGAGCTTCATTTGTAAACGGCTCTGCCGTATCAAAATCATAATAAAATCCGCTGTCTGTCGCCGGACCGATTGCAAGCTTCACATCAGGATACAAGCGCTTTACCGCCTGCGCCAAAACGTGCGATGCCGTATGCCACACAGCCTTTTTGCCTTCCTCATCTTCAAATGTCAATATTTCAAGTGTCGCTCCGTCGGGAACTGTTTTTGTAAGCTCCGTCACTTGTCCGTCGATTTTTGCCGCGACAGCATTTTTATAAAGCTTTTGATTCAGCTCCTTTGCGATTTCAAGAGCAGTCATCCCATCCTTATATTCCTTGACGCTTCCGTCATTAAGCTTGATTTTCATTGCTTTTTCGTCCTCTTTTATAAAATATTTGTACATTCATCATACGCCTGTATTTACGTTTTTGTCAATTTCTCGTTTCTAAATTCACGCTGTTGTTAAGGTACAGAAAATATATGGATTTCTCTTTGTTCCAATCGGGGTTATCCTTAATTACATTTCCCACCGTCTTCTTAAGCGCAAGCGTCATTTCGTTTAACCCCTCCGCGTGAAGCAATGTTATGTCCGCGTGACGGCGGAACACATACCCCATTTCATTGATAAGGTCAGATTTTATCTTCTGCGCCGTTTCTGTCGGGAACACCTCTTCTAACCTGTGCAGCTCCGCGTTAGCCATCAGCCGCCCTTTATAATAACGTATAAAGGTTTCAAGCGCGTCTATTCTTGTGCCGCGCTCAAGCTCAAACAATATCATGCAATATAAATGCCAATTAAAGTCTACATTCATCAGCTTTTGAATGGTTACACCCACCGTATCTATAAATGGGTCGCCCGTGTTAAACTCCCGCTCTAAATCAAGCGATTCACGGAAATTGATTTTCTCGCCCGACATTGTGCCCGTAATATAAAACATTTCTGTCATCACGCGCCCATAATCCTCCATCTGCGCCGCATTATTCACAATAAAAATGTAATCCACAATGCTGTCACAGCTGTCCTTAAACTGCACGACAAACCCCAGGTCATTTTTCATTTTACGCGCCACCGTATCGTGTATAAGCTTGGATATGATGTTTTCAATGTTCTCCTGACGGTAATGCAGTTTAGAGCTGTTGTCGCGCTTATAGCGTTTATAAAGCACATTAAGCTGGTGGTCAACAAGGTTAAGATTTTCTTTTATGGAAACCATGTTTTCAACAACCTGCTGTTCAACCATAAAATATGACGGGTTTTTGTAAATAATTTTGTGCTCAATATCTCCCCAAAACATATTTACCATAGACTTGATCTGTACCTCAAAATTCACACGAATTTCGTTTTCCTCGCCCTTATTATCCTCATAACGCGCGTCAATCTTATATATATCAAAGCCGTTTTTCTGCTTTGCAGGCTGCTTTTCGTTGAGCTTAAAACGCATTTTGGGAAATTTGCTGTTATAATAAAAAATTTGGTCGTCCGTTTTATTAAAAAGCTTCACCATCAGCGAATAAACATACGCTTCATCATCATTGAATTTACATTCGATTCTAAGCCCGATTATGTCTTGTATGTTCGCCACAATTTCCTCTTTTGTGGTATGCAAACGGTAATAGCTGTTGCGTATCAGCTTTTCGCGTACGCTTTCCGTTTCCTTTACACGATAGGAAACATTGAGCGTATATTCAGAATTTTTTACTATTACCTCTTCCATCATATGCTTTAAATCATGCGCAATATTCTTATATTTATATTGAATGGCTTCGTAATACTCCACCACCTCGTCCACATATTTAAAAATATCCATAGCTGCCCCTTTGCTTATTAGTAATAACTGTCAAATATTGTGCGCGCCTGCGCCCCTTTGATTTTGCTTTATTTTTTCACTTTCGTCAAGCAATCCTTTAGCAATGTAACCTGGTATCTGCTGTTCATCAAATGCAATAATATCCGTTCAAAGTTCTCATCCACTTTTCCCGATACCACCACATCCTGCTCAATATTATGCGCAAGCCGCCCATACACCGCGTTTACTCCGCCGTCGCCCTCCGCCTCAAAACAATTATACCTTTTAATCGGCGTGTTTATCGTTTTTTTGATTTTTGTATAAAACTCCGGTGCAAGCATATCCGTCGTCACATACACTGTGTTTTGCTCAGGATGCGCGTTAATATAGCTAAGCGTGCTCTGCACAACGCGGCTCTCCTCCACCGCCCCGATGTGAATATGTGTCAAAGGCTTTCGGCAGGTATATTCATCTTTTAAAGAAGCCGGCATTGCCCGCTTATGTACAGAACGTTCATATGCCGCTTCCAGCTTTTTTTGAGCCGCGTCACAAATAATATTTCCCTTAAGGTACGCGCATATATCCGCATATGCAATGCCCATCTCCTGTTCATCCGTTTCGGAAATACCCAACCCCGCTGCGGGCTGTTTTTCTAAAACCTCGCGCGGTGCGCCGTATGTTTTAGACATAGCATAAATATCATCCTTTACAAGCTCCTGCATAGGGTTAAAATCACTGCCGCCGTCGCCGTATTTCGTGTAAAATCCCATTATGGTTTCTGTTGCGTGGTCCGTCCCCGCCACAAGCATACCCTTTGCAAGCGCATATTGGTAAAGCATGCGCAGCCGCGGCTGCATATTTCCAAGCGTAAGCGCATCCGCCTTAAAATCCTGCGCGGCTTTCAAATCTGCAAGCGCACCCGCATATCCCCCCGCTATTGAAATCGTATCACATACAGTCTGCGGATTGATATTCACTATTTGCCGCACACACGCGCGCGCGTCCTCAATATCGCTTTGCACACCGTTTGGCAAAAGTACAATATGCAGCCGCTTGTTATCCTTTGCGCACCCCTCTGCGCACAACGCCGCACAAAGAAAGCTGTCCACCCCGCCGCTTACACCGAGCACCACTCCGCCCGACTGCGCAGCATTCATGTAACGCCGAATAAAGTCGACCGTCTGCGCCCTTTTTTCCGTGATATATTGCTCCTGTGTTTGGTTATCCCGTTTAAAATCAGGTGAAATATCATTTAGTATTTGTCGCTGTTTCATTGTTTTTTCCCTTTATTGTTTTTTGCAAGCTGTTTTCTCGTGGGTCACGCTTTTCTGATTATTATCCTTATACATTTGATACATCCGCAAAACCTCGTCCTTAAGCTCTGCCTTAAGTCTTGCGGGCGAAATTATTTCCGCTTGAGCGCCAAAGGACAGCAGCCAGCTTTTTAGGTCGGGCGTAATCGCCGCTTTTTTACAAAACAACACGCCGTCTTTCTCTTCGGTAAGACTGTCCGCCTTATGCGCATGATATTCACGCACAAGCTTTGCCGCCTCCCCGCTGAAGCGCACGGCAATTTCCTCCGCCTCCGCACCCGCTAATTTATCAAACCGCGTCTTGCGATATTCTTCATAAAAACGCCCGGGCACGCTGAATGTTTTGTCCGTAACCTCTGCATCGGTTATACGCGAAACGCGCAAATCACGCACCGCATTGCGCAAATGGCAATGCCCTATCATGTGCCAACATCCCTCGCGCACCTCCAGCACATATGGGTCAAACACGCGCACCAGCGTTTCATCTGATGCAAACGAATGATATTTAAGCTTTAAGCTGTGTGACGTTTGCAGCGCTTCTTGCACTGTTTCCAATATATCCTCATCCGTTTCAACTTCAAGTGTGCCGTCAGGTACAATTTTTATCATTTTTTCCACGCTCGTCATTGCGCTTCGTGAAAGCTCCGGCAGCTTTGCGCGTATTCTGCGCACAATTTTAAGCGCATCTTTCGCCATACCAAGCGTTTCATAGGTTTCAAGCACCTGTTCGGTAAAATACAGTGAAACGACCTCCGCCATAGAAAAGTCCATATCCGAAAGCGCGTATTTATCCGCTTTATACACAAGCTTTCCGTTTTGCTCTTCTTCATACACAAAAAAGTTCTGCGAGATATAGTCCATGTCACGCGTGACCATTCTGCGTGATGCCTCAATATCCGCCATGCGGTTTAAGCTGTCTGTTATCTCGGTTATGGTGTATCCGCTTTTGCGCTGCGACAGCAACGACAAAATAAACAACTGGCGTTCTGTGGATGTTGATTTACTGCTCATCCCTGCTTCCCTGCTTTCTTTGTACATGCTTTGCAATCAAATATTCGTTCATATCTGCGTCTGTATTAAGCCTCAGCGTATAAAATGCCATCTCCGCCACATACTCAAGCGCAACCGCGTTATCCACCGCCTCTGTAATATCTTTGCCCCACACAAAAGGTCCGTGGCTTTTTACAAGCACGGCGGGCGTTGTCATTGGGTCTTTTACCGAAAACACATCCGCAATAATTTTACCCGTGTTTTTTTCATAATCATGCTCAATTTCCTCCGAACGCATTGTGCGCGTAACGGGAATATCATATTTAAAATAATCCGCGTGCGCTGTACCGAGGTTTGGAATGCTTTTTCCCGCCTGCGCAAACACCGTCGCCCATTTTGAATGCGTGTGCGCAACGCTCCTTACCTGCGGAAACGCTTTATATATTTCCAGATGTGTAAACAAATCAGAGGACGGCTTATGCGGCCCCTCCACAATGTTCCCCTCCATATCACACACCATCATGTCATCGGGCTTTACCTGCGTATAAGCAACACGGCAGGGCTTTATCACAACATAACCGGTTTGCTCGTCAAATGCCGAAATATTTCCCCAGCGCAAAGTCACAAGTCCGTTTTTCGCAAGCTCTTGATTGGCTTTATACACTTCAATTTTGATTCCCTCAAGCATATTGATTTTACCTACTTTTTCAAATTCTTTATGTTCTTATTCTATTCTACATCCAGACGCGCAAATTCTCAAGTATTGCGTTGATTTTCAGCGGCTAATCAGATATTATAAGTATATTGACCTCAGGAGGTGTTTTTCATGATAAAAAAAGATAACAAAGCGCTGCCGCTGATAGCGGGCGCAATCATACAGCTTTGTATCGGAATCATTTATATTTGGAGTATTTTTCAGCCCGCCGTAATGGATTACTATTCATGGAGCGCGGCGGACGCCTCCATAACATTTTCAATTATGCTTGCCACATTTGTAATAGGCATAGTGGTGGGCGGACGCCTAAGCGACAAAAAAGGTCCGCGTCCCGTGGTGTTTTTGGGCGGTCTGCTGTTCTGCGCCGGCATTTTCCTTTCATCATTCGTACCGCAAAACCTGCCACAGCTTATTTGGTTGTTTTACGGCGGCATGGCGGGCTTTGGTGTGGGCGCGGCATACACCTCCACAATCTCCTGCGCGCAAAAATGGTTTATGGATAAAAAGGGCTTCGCCACAGGCATAATCGTGTGTACCTTCGGTGCGTCCACCGTTGTGTTCACGCCGCTTGTAAACACACTTCTGAAAACAATAGGCGTTTCACAAACCTTTCTTACACTCTCCGTGATTTTCCTTGCGGTCATTTTAATATTCGGGTGGTTTGTAAAAAATCCGTCAAAAGAATACATGGACAAATTCACCGCGCTGCTGCCCGACCTCTCTGCACAAAAACAATTTACGCCCGTCGAGGTGCTGAAATCAAAGCCATATTATTTAATTTTATTCGGTATGATACTGCTTACTCCGGCATATTTTATAATCAATCCGCTGCTGAAATCTTTGGGCGAGCTTAGAAATCTCACCGAAGCCGCCGCGCTTGCCGGCGTTATGATAACGGGCATCGCCTCCGCCGCAGGTCGGCTTATAGCCCCATGGCTTTCCGACCGTATCGGGCGCAGAAACGTGTTGTTTTTGCTGTATGCCGTCACACTTGTAAGTGTTCTTATGATGACATTCGCACAAAGCTATCTGTTTATAGTGCTCATCGCGCTTATTGCGTTTGCGTTTGGCGGGAGCGCCGGCGTATTCCCCGCCATAACCGCCGACTGTTTCGGAATCAAAAACAACGGTGTTAATTACGGGCTTGTAATGATTGGCTTTGCCGTTTCAGGGCTTCTGTTCCCCGCAATCGCAAAAATCGTAAGCGTAGACGGCATTCCCTCCGCGCTCACCTTCATTATCCCCGCCGCCGCTTGCGTCGCGGGCATACTCGTAACTCTCGGGCTCAAAAAAGATAAGGCGAAGGTGGCGTGAGTCGAACAATACGCCTGAAACAAAGTCTTTTCGCATGATGCGCGACACACCCCCCCGCCTTTGTAGGGGCGGACGCCCGCAATCTCTACAGCCTTTGTAGGGGCGGACGCC
>JAVXIJ010000012.1:13865-22697 GCA_036648415.1 Christensenella sp. | reverse complement strand
TCTGGGTGCTCATCCGCCCGAAGCACATTTATCCACCGCAAAACCCTCGTCCTCTGTAGGGGCGGATATTATCCGCCCGCCTAACCTTGCCGCAACCACCGCCGCCCCCGCTGTCCGCACAAGCACAACATCCACCCGCATAACCTCACCGCAACCTTTACGGCTGCCACTTCTGTTATGCGCCCGCCGCATTCCAAAAGGGGCTATCCTCACGGATAACCCCTTTTACAACATTTTTATGATTCGGCTCTGTCCGCAATCGACCGTTTAACCTGCTCTGTAAGCATAGGCACGATTTTCATAACATCACCCACGACACCAAAGTCCGCCACCTCAAATATAGGCGCATATTCATCCTTATTGATTGCAATAATCACATCAGAATCCTCCATGCCCGCAAGATGCTGTATCGCGCCCGATATACCGCAAGCGATATAAAGGTTTGGACGCACAGTTTTACCCGTCTGCCCGACCTGCCTGTCCTTTTCCACCCAGCCCGCATCCACGCACGCGCGTGAAGAGCTTACCGTGCCGCCGAATGCTTCGGCTAAATCCTCTAAAATCTTGAAGTTTTCAGGACAGCCCATTCCGCGTCCGCCCGACACCAATATTTTAGCATCCTGTATGTCCATCCTGTCGCTTACTTTTTTCACGATGTCCATAATCTCAACGTTTATGCACTCTTTCGGAAGATTCACCTTGTAATTTTCCACCTGCGCATGGGATTCTATCGGTCTGATACGCTGCATTACCCCCGGACGAACCGTCGCCATCTGCGGACGATAATCCGGACAAATAATGGTCGCCATAATGTTTCCGCCGAACGCCGGACGCGTCATACGCAAATTCTTTGTTTCAGGATCTACCTCAAGCCCCGTGCAGTCCGCCGTAAGCCCCGTATGCACGCGCGCAGATATACGCGGCGCAAGATCTCTGCCGATTGCCGTAGCGCCGTAAAGCACTATTTCCGGTTTTTTGACATTGATAATTTCTGTCAATACGTGCGCATAAGGCTCAGTCATATAAACCTTAAGTGCCGGGTCATCCGCCAAAATGACGTGGTCTGCACCGTAACGCCCGAGCTTTTTCGCCATATCCGCAATTCCCGAACCGAGCACCACCGCAGTTACTTCCGTATCCAGCGCCGCCGCAAGCTCTACCGCCTTGCTGACAAGCTCTATCGACACCCCTGTGAGTTTGTTATCTTCCTGTTGGGCGAATACGAATACGCCTTTATATTCTTCAATATTCATCTTATCACCACTTTCCGTTACAGTATAAACTTACTGCGCAGCTTTTCCATCAAGAAATCCACCGAATCCGATACATCCGTGTTCACCATAACCCCCGCCGATTTCAGCGGTTTCGTGAACGACTTAAATACGTGTGTCGGCGAACCCTTAAGCCCTATGTTCGCACGGTCAACATCAAGGTCCTCAAGCGTCCATACAGCAACTTCCTTTTCATGATATGCGTCCCACACACCCATAGGCGTCATATAACGCGGCGCGCCCATCTCTGTCAATGCCGTTATCAAGCACGGCATTTTCGCTTTGATGATGTGATAACGGTCTTCATATTGACGCTTCACAATGATATTGTCGCCCTCAATTTTTATTTCTTCCGCATAGCTTATGTTCGGAAGCTGTAAATGCTCCGCTATCTGCGGGCCGACCTGCGCGGTATCGCCGTCAATCGCCTGACGGCCTGTTATTATGAGGTCATACGGCAATTTGCTTATCGCGGACGCGAGCGTCGAAGATGTCGCCCATGTGTCCGCACCGCCAAAAGCCCTATCCGTAACAAGTATTGCCTCATCCGCACCCATTGCAAGCGCCTCACGCAGCGCAAGATCTGCCTGCGGCGGCCCCATAGAAATAACGCTTACCTTTGCGCCCATCGTATCTTTTAAACGCAGCGCCGCCTCAAGCCCCGCCTTATCATCAGGATTGATGATGGAGGGAACTCCCTCACGAATGAGCGTGCCCGTTTTTGGGTCAAGCTTTACTTCATTCGTGTCCGGAACTTGTTTTATACAAACAACTATATTCAATGTATTTTCCCCCTTACTTCAGCGCAGCGGAGGAAATAACCATACGCTGCACCTCGCTTGTGCCTTCATAAATTTCTGTAATTTTCGCGTCGCGCATCATGCGCTCCACCGGATATTCCCTTGTATAGCCATAACCGCCCATCAGCTGCACGCATTTGGTGGTTACCTCCATTGCAGTTTCGGCAGCAAACAATTTTGCCATCGCCGACTCCACCGAAAAACGCTCCTGCGTATCCTTTGCAATTGCCGCGCGATAAACCAAAAGCTGCGCCGCATCTATACGTGTTTTTAAATCTGCCAGCACAAACTGCGTATTCTGAAATTTTGAAAGCGCTTTGCCGAATTGCTTACGCTCTTTGACATACGCCACCGTTTCATTAAACGCGCCCTCCGCAATACCGAGCGCCTGTGCGGCTATGCCTATGCGCCCGCCGTCAAGTGTCGCCATCGCAATATTAAAGCCCTTGCCCTCTTTTCCGAGAAGGTTTTCCTTTGGCACTATGCAGTTCTCCATAATAAGCTCCGCCGTTGCACTGCCGCGTATGCCCATTTTGCGCTCTTTTTTGCCCACCGAAAATCCTGCGAAATCTTTTTCCACTATAAATGCCGAAATCCCGTGGTTGCCTTTGGATTTATCCGTCATTGCAAATATGATATAAATATCAGCATATCCTGCATTTGTAATAAAAATTTTGCTGCCGTTTAATATGTAATTATCGCCCTCAAGCACAGCCTTTGTCTGCTGACCTGACGCATCCGTGCCCGCGCCCGCCTCTGTAAGACCAAACGCGCCGATTTTTTCGCCCTTTGCAAGCGGCACCAAATATTTTTGTTTTTGCTCTTCCGTGCCAAACTGCTTAATCGGGTTTGAGCCAAGAGATGTATGCGCAGATACAATAACGCCCGTCGTCCCGCACACCTTAGAAAGCTCCTCCACGCACATTACATACGCAAGCGTATCACAGCCCTGCCCGCCGTACTCCTTGGGGAAAGGTATGCCCAAAAAGCCATATTTTTTCATTTTTTCCACCGTTTCGATTGGGAAGCGTTCTTCCTCGTCCACTTCCTCTGCGAGCGGTTTCACTTCCTGCTCCGCAAATTCGCGAAACAAGGTTTGCAGCATTTTGTGTTCTTTGCTTAATGTGAAATCCATATCTTACTCCTAATCTAAAATTTTTAGTACGGCGCTTCATTTCACCGTCTGTGATATGAGGACACAATCCCCATTTCCTTGCGATATTTAGCAACCGTTCGCCGCGCGATTTTTACGCCCTCGTTTTGCAAACGCTCCGCAAGCGCGCTGTCTGAAAGCATAGGTTTTTCCTTTAACAGCTTCCTTATGCTTCGTATTATCGCATCCTTGCTGATACATCCGCCTTGCTCGTCCACGCTGCGCGAAAACAAATCCTTGAGCGCAAATGTCCTTGCGTCATACACCAAATATTTTCCCGCAACCGCCCTGCTTATCGTGGAAGCATTCACCCCCACGCCGTCTGCAATGTCCGCCATCTTAAGCGGCACAAGCGCCTCATCATAAAGGAAAAAACGCTGCTGTGCAAAAATTATCTTTTCCGCCACACGCCGCAGCATGCTTTTCCACAAATCCACAGATGCTATCAGCCTGCGTGCCGCCGCATAACGCTCTTTTATGTACGCACGCACTTCGTTTTCCGACTCATTTATGCGATATTCCCCGCTTAGCTGCGGTCGCACAAGCTTTTTTTCGTTAATATACACCTTCAGCGACTTACCGTCACGCACAACCTCAAGCTCCGGATATATATACTGCGGCGCGTCATACGCGTCATTGTCCGTGCCCGGCCTTAACGAACGCAGCAGCTTCCCATATTCACGGCACTTTGCCAACGCTATGCCGAGCTTCTCCGCTATCTGTGCATATTTGCCCTGCGCCAATTCTTCTAAATATTCATTTGCGATTATGTACGGCGCGGCGGACGCAATGCCCATGCGTTCAAGCTGCAACGTCAGACATTCCCCCAAACTGCGCGCACCCACTCCTGCCTCGCCCGCCTGCTGCACCGCATAAAGCGCGTGCAGTGCTTGGCTTTTGGTTACACCGCACAGCTGTTCAATGTCCGCAATATCTTGAGCGAAATATCCGCGCGTATCAAGCGCATTTATAATTTCCTTTGCCGCCCATATCTCTCGCTCACTAAGGCTTTTTATGTCCAGCCCCTCTAAAAGCTCATCTTGAAGTGTACGCCTTGCGGGTTTTTCATATATCGGCGCATTTTGATTTAGCCGCCACGCGCCCGATTCTTCCCCCCACACAGGCTCAATAACCTCTAAAACAGGGTTGTCAAGCGCTTGCTCACGCACATATTCATTTAACTCCCACGCATTTTTCGGAAGCAGAAAAAGCGCCTGCCTCATCTGCTGTGAAACTGTTTGCGACTGTATTTGCTTTTGTTCAACCGATAGCCGCATATCCTGCCCCAAAAAAACACGTTGTTTTTGTTATGCCCAAATCTCTGTATCTGTAGGTATCTTCTTGTCCTTATTATAAAGACCGATCTGCGATACATTGATAAGGTGCGTATAATTAAGATTTTCCGAAATACTGTTGTTGCCCCATGAACCGCAGCCCAGCGTTGTTGTAGGCGCAAAACCGTTTGTAAGCGCGCCGCCCGCCGTTGTAGAAGACGGCTGATTTACAACTATGCGGCTTACAGGCATGTGCTCGCCCACCAAACGCACGTGCTCCATGTCATTTGAATGAACAGCGCAAGTGTGGCCTTTGCCCTCATAGCACAGGTTTTCGTATGCAGCGCTCATCGCGTCGTCAAAATCATCATATGCAATCGCAATCATAAACGGACACATTTTTTCTTTGCACAGTAAATCCGCTTTGCCGCGTCCGCGTGCTTTCAGCAAAACAACCTTCGTGCCCTCAGGAACGCTCACGCCCGCCAAAGAAGCGATTGTCTGCACGCTTTGTCCGACAACATCTTTATTGATTTTGCCGCCCGGGAACAACGTTTTTGCAAATTTCTCAACATCCGCCGCGTCGTCAATATAATATGCGCCGTTTTTCTCAAACGCTTTAATTACTGTATCATAATCGCTTTTGGGAACCATCACACACTGCTCGCCCGAGCAAATTATGCCGTTGTCAAACTTACGTCCTGCAATAATCATAGCCGCCGCCGCGTCATAGTCGATTCCTTTGTCAATTATAACCTGCACATTTCCGGGTCCTACTCCAAGTGCCGGTTTGCCGCTCGAATAAGCCGATTTCACCATGCCCGCGCCGCCTGTCGCAACCACTACATCCGCCGTTTTCATAACTTCCTGCGTCATATCAAGCGTCGGGTTCTCAATTGTCTGTACCAAATCCTCCGGCAATCCTAATTTCTTAAGCTCTGCGCGGAATAAATCCACAACGTATTTGTTAAGGTCACTCGTGCGCGGATGCGGTGCAATTACTACCGCATTTTTGCCTTTAAGCGCAAACATTGCGTTGCACATAGGTGTTACCACCGGGTTTGTAACGGGTGTTACAGCGCCCACAACGCCCTTTGGCTTAGCAACCTTTATAATGCCCGTTTCTTTGTTTTCATCAATAATGCCATAAGACTTTTTGCCCTTCATGCTGTTCCAGATACATTTTGATTTCCCCTGGCATTTAGCAATCTTATCCTCAACAACGCCCATGCCCGATTCTTCCACCGCGCGTTTTCCAAGCTCCTCGGCACGATCATAAACAACTTTGCCGATTGCGCGAACCGCCGCGTCTACCTGCTCCTGTGTTGCTTTTTCTTCATACTCCGCCTGCGCTTTGTGCGCACGCTCAAAGATCTCCGCTACTGTTGCCATTTTCAAAATCCTCCTAAAATATTTAAATTATAATTTGTATACATTTTCTCTTCTACCATTATAGTGGTTTTTGTCGGCAATTCAAAGATATGTAAGTAAAAAAACTTTTTTTACATCTTTTTTATGTATACAGCGGGTGCAAAATCCCAATTTGCAGTGTATAATATAAAAATGTGAGAGTATGAAAAAATATCACGGAGGATGTTATGAACGAAAAAATTAAGTGTGCAAAATATTTGAGTAAAGTAATGAGCGCGGATGACGCCGCCAAACTCGTCTATCGCGGCTCCACCATCGGCATGAGCGGTTTTACACCCGCGGGGCACGCAAAGGCAGTGCCGCTGGCACTTGCGCGGCGCGCAGAAGCAGGCGAAAAGCTTGACCTCACCGTTATGACGGGTGCATCGGTGGGCGACGAAATTGACGGAGCACTTGTGCGTTCGGGCGCAATGATACGCCGCACCCCTTACCAAACAAATTCCACGCTTAGAAACGCCATAAATGCAGGAACGATCGATTATTTTGATGTGCATCTAAGCCAAGTTTCCGTGTGGGCAAAAAACGGCTTTTTCGGAGATATAGATTTCGCGATCGTGGAGATTTCCGGCATTGACGAAGAGGGACATTTGATTCCGTCCACCTCTATCGGCGCGGCAAACACATATATCGAATGTGCAAAACACGTCATTTTAGAAGTCAATACCACGCAAAGCGAAGCGCTGCGCGGCATACATGACGTATATACGGTTGAGCGCGCCCCCAACAGCATGCCCATTCCGATAATCCATGCGGACGACAGAATAGGCACAGACTATTATCCTTGTGATTTTGACAAAATTGCCGCAATCGTAATAACCGACATCCCCGATAAAGGCCGTGCGGTACAGCCCGTAGACGATATTTCCCAAAAAATCGCGGATAACATCGTTGCTCTTATCACAAACGAAACAAAAGCCGGACGGCTTCCCGTTCCGCTTCCTCCGTTGCAATCCGGGGTGGGTGGCGTGGCAAACGCCGTTTTGGCAGGGCTCAAACAATCACCCTTTACCGATATTAAGGTGTATTCCGAAGTACTGCAAGACGCAGTATTCGACCTTATCGACGCGGGCAAAATTTCCTTTGCGTCGGGCACATCACTTACGGTATCCCCTGATTTTGAAGAGCACTATAAAGCAAATTTTGAAAATTACAGAGATAAAATCATGCTGCGTCCCCAAGAAATCAGCAACCACCCTGAGGTAATCCGCCGTCTTGGAATAATTGCCATGAACACCGCCATCGAGGCCGATATTTACGGCAATACCAATTCTTCACACATCAACGGCACACGCATAATGAACGGAATAGGCGGCAGCGGTGACTTTGCGCAAAACGCGGGTCTTTCAATTTTCATGACCCCCTCCACGGCTAAAAACGGCACTCTTTCGTGCATCGTTCCGTTTGTGACGCACGTTGACCACACCGAACACGATATTCATTTTTTAGTTACGGAATACGGCTATGCCGATTTACGCGCACTTACGCCGCGTGAACGCGCTGTCAAAATTATTGATACCTGCGCACATCCCGATTTCCGTCCGGCGCTTCATGAATATATCGAAAACACCTGTGCAGACTGCGTCGGCAAGCATACTCCGCATGATTTATGTGAAGTATTTAAAAACAAATAACCATAAAACGCACTCCCGTACAACTTCAAAAGCTCCTAAAACATAACACGCAAATACGGCACTGCAATGTCATATTTGCGTGTTATAATATATATGGGATAAAATATGCGAATCAGCCGAATGTTTGAAAGAATATGCATATTGCTTAGTAAATTAACTTATCCCGCCGTTTTACAGGCGACCTTGAAGACTGAACAGTGACTTTTAAAATGCAGATATTTATACAGTAATAAAATAACAAAGGAGAACACGCTATGGCGACATCCGCAGAATACATCGAGTATGTTTGCGAACAAATACGAGGGGTAGGCGCTGTTCGCTGCAAAAAAATGTTCGGCGAATATATGGTCTACATAAACGACAAACCGATTCTGCTTGTTTGCGACAACACTGTATATGTAAAATGCCTTGACTGTATCGCCGATAAAATGAAGTGCGCCCTTAGCGGTACGCCTTATAACGGCGCTAAGCTTCATTACATTTTAGATATTGATGATGCCGATTTCAGCAAAGATGTGATACTTGCTTTAGAAAAAGTCACTCCCTTACCCAAACCGCGCAAAGCAAAAAATTCGACTGCCCGCAAGAAAACATAACACGCAAAAAAACATCTGACGCTCTGTAAAGCGCGTCAGATGTTTTTTTATTTCTATACTGTTTTTGTCATGCAAACACACCCGGATTATATCGGTAAAGCGAGCACGGACGCCCGCCTGTACTGTTGTCCACCGCGTGCGTAAGCTCCCCCGCCTCCCGCAAATACGAAAGATATCTCTGCACCGTAATGCGGGACAGCTTAACGCTTCCCACAACATCCTCACATGAAAAGCAAGTGTTCGGGCAGCTTCCCATTACCGCGCGAATAGTGTTCAACGTCTTCTTTTGCAGCCCCTTAGGCAGCTCCTGCGCACCGCAGGCAGCTTGCTTTAGGCTGTCAATATGCTCCTGCGCAAGCTCTTGCTTGTCAAACACCCGCGCACGATACAAAAAGCGTTCCACCGCCTGCAAAAAACGGTCTGTATCAAACGGGTCTACAAGACAGTCCATCACTCCGAGCCTGCATACGGCACGCAGCGTGTCACAATCATCGCGCGCTATGTATGCAACAACCTCTGTATTCACACCCGCAATACGCAGCTCGCGCAGCAAACGAAGCCCTGTTTTCGGCTTTTGGCACAAATCAATCAGCAACAGATCCACCGGACTGTTCACAAAATAATCCGCAGAAATACCCTCCCCGAGCGGCAGCATTTCCGTGCTGAAGCACTGCCC
>JAVXIJ010000012.1:8764-13765 GCA_036648415.1 Christensenella sp. | reverse complement strand
GCGGCAGCATTTCCGTGCTGAAGCACTGCCCCTTGAGTGTGTCCGTCATCACTGAATGTAATTTATTAAGTCCCCGTTTCAGCACCGCTATACGATACATCTTTTACTCTCCTGTATTCACACAAACGCGAGTCTTCAATCAATACAATTTCTTGTAAATGTCGTAAACCGCATCCGCCGAAAGCTCAACATAGTTGTTACCCATAAGCCTTGCCTGTTTTTCCATTACATTTTCCGTAAACGTCTTAAGCTCATCCTCTTTTACGCCATACTCATGCAAAGGCTTGCACTGTATAATTTGATTCAGCAGCTTCTCTAACTCCTCATAAACAACATCTTCTCCGCAGTCAAGTATGTCCGCGATAAATTTGTTCATCTTCTTTATTTTGCCGTTCGGGTCAATGCTCATATAAGCCTTAAACACGCCGATAAGCAATGCGTAATTTGCTTCACCGTGCGGAACATGATACGTACCGCCGAGAGGATAGCTCATCGCGTGCACCGCCGCACAGCCCGCATTGCCAAAAGCAATACCCGCATAATTGCTTGCAATCAAGAAATCTTTTAACAGAGGTATACGCGCATCCTGCCCGTTTTTCACAATTTGCTGATACCCATGCAAAATCATCTTTATCGCTTCATAGCCAAACATTTCCGTGTACGGTGTCGCTTTGGGCGAAAGGCTCGACTCCAAAGCATGAATAAGCGCATCAATAGAGCTCGTTGCAAAAAACTTGAAAGGCAAGCCCTTTAAAAGCTCCGGAATAAGCACCGCGCTGTCCGCATACATTTCGTCTACCGCAAGGCCGAGCTTTGTATGACGGCTCTTAAGCTCTAATATCGCAATGTTCGTCACTTCGCTGCCCGTTCCGCAGGTAGTAGGCACAAGCACAAGCTCTTTATCCTTTATAATGTCCACTTTTCTGTCATACAAATCAAGAATCGGGCTGACATTTTTCAGCGCAAAAATCTTTGAAATATCAATGATTGTGCCGCCGCCGATTGCTATTATACGCTTATAATCGCCCTTCATATCGGCATACATCGCTTCGGCCATTTCGTCTGACGGCTCACCCGCACCGTATTTTTCCTGATAAAGAATATCCGCCTCTATCCCTAAATCCGTAAACAGCGGATTGAAAATATATTCATTGGTGATAATAAGGTCGCCCTTGCCGATTTTATATTCTTCACAAAATTCCTTACAAGTGTTAAACTCAAATATTTCCGGTTTAATTGCTAATTGTTTCATTATTTTTCTCCTTAGTCCTGAACTTCATATTTACAAGCGAATTTGTTCTCAAAAAATTCTATAAGCTGCGGGCGAAAATCCGGATGCGCTATTCTTATAAGACGCACCGCACGTTCGCGCAACGTAACCCCTTTAAGGTTTGCAACACCGTATTCCGTCACAACATATTGAACATCATAGCGCGAGGTTGTGACCGCCGCGCCCTCATCAATAATGCTCACGATTTTGGAAAGCTTGCCCTTAGCCGTAGAGGGCATTGCCATAATGCTGCGCCCTCCGCGGCTCATTGCCGCGCCGCGCACAAAATCCACCTGACCGCCCACACCGCTTATTTGCTTATGACCGATAGATGTAGAAACCACCTGCCCCATAAGGTCTACCTGCACGCATGAATTTATAGATACCATATTATCATTTTGTGCTATAACCACAGGATTATTAACATAATCAACAGGGTATATACCCACTGCCGGATTATCGTCAAGATAATCATAAAGTCTGCGCGTACCCATTGCAAAGGTCATTATGCTTTTCCCGGGATGCAAATTTTTTCTTTTGTTGGTTATAACGCCCGCTTCCACAAGCTCTACCACCCCATCGGAAATCATCTCGCTGTGGATTCCGAGGTCTTTTTTATCCTTTAAAAACAAAAGCACCGCATCGGGAATTGCACCGATACCAAGCTGCAAGCAATCTCCGTCCTTTATAAGTGACGCACAATTTCTGCCGATTGCTTCTTCAATATCCGTGATTTTCGGGTTTGGCAGCTCTATTATAGGCTCATCAAACTCAACAAAATCACTTATTTCATCAACATACACAAAAGAATCCCCGTGCGTGCGCGGCATATACTTGTTGACCTGCGCAATTACGGTTTTTGCCTGCTTTACAGCCTCCATTGTATAGTCAACCGAAATTCCGAGGCTCACATAGCCATGCTCGTCAGGCGGCGTCACCTGCACAAGCGCCACATCGGGCTTGCAATTTGTGCGCAAAAGCTCAGGCTCATCTGAAAAATACACCGGCGTTATATCCGCGCGTCCCTCCGCACACGCCTTGCGTGTAGTTCCGCCCAAAAAAAACGCGTTGTGTCTGAAATGTTTTTCCATTTCAGGCGCACAATATGCTGATTTCCCCATAGAAACCATGTGTATAATCTCTACGTTTTCATATGCGTCCGCATTTGCCACCATCGCGTCTGTTACATGAACAGGCTCACCGGTTGCGTGCGCAATCACCAAGCGATCTCCTGATTTGATCTTTTTAACCGCTTCTTCGGCAGTCGTCAGTCTGGATTTATAAATATCTTTCCAACTCATCTGATCATATCTCCTTTGTTTGCTGTATATTCTTCAAATTATCAAGCAATCCGTCATACGCATCACTTTGCGTTAAAAACGCTCTGCCATACCTGCCGTACAGCCCATCTGCAAGTGCACAAGCGCTTTTACACCCGCACACAATCACCACAAAATCCGCTTCATGCGCCGTATCCGCCGCCACAATCTCGCAATTCGGCAAATCTTTTTTCAGCTGCCGCGCAATACTTGTGCGCTCATAACGCGGATTACATCCGCCGCAATACTTAATTCCTATCTTCACGCTGTGCTCTTCTTCTTTTCAAAATTTCCTGTGCCATATTCCATGTTTCATCACTCACGCCCGTCATAAGCACCACCTCATGAACCTCGGGAACGCTTTTTGTAAGCGCCGCCGCCACAACCGATTCAAGAGTAAGCGACGCACTCGGGCAATTACTGCACGCGCCCAAAAAACGCACCTTAAGCACGCCGTCCGCAAAATCTACAACCTCAATGTCCCCCTCGTGTCCGCCAAGCTCCGGGCGCACCTCGGTTTCCAATACCTGTTCAATTTTTGCAAGCAATTCCTTTGTCATAGAACTTCCTTTCGTGCATACCAACGTGCAAAGCGGGCGCCGGAGCGCAATACTCTGCGCCCCTTTGCCGCTTACACAATTATTCTTTTATGTGAGCAATGTTCTTTGCCAATTCCTTTTTCATTGCCAGATTGCCCTGACGCGCAATCATAATACGCTGCGCCTGCGGGCTGCCCGCGCCGTGCATAGATTCTGTACGATAACCCACCGCCGCAGTTCCGAGCGCAAGATTTTCGATAAGGCGCAAAATTCTCAATCTGTTTTCTGTAGTAACGCCCGCCACGCCTTTTAAATATTTATCAACATATTTACCAAGCTTCGGGTCGCGGAAATCTTTTTCGGACGGTGCTGTAACCATTATGCCGCCCGCAATGTCCTCCGCAAGTCTTACGATTTCATACGGAAAACGCGTTACATTCTGTTTGCACACATTTGCAAGCAGCAAATCAATGATGTAGTTGCCGGACTCTGTCGGATGTCCCTCCGCCGAGCACGCAATGCCGCAAGCATACAGTGTTTCGTTAAGATGTGTCATTTCAATGAGCTTATCTTTAATGTGTGAAGCCTTTGCCGCGCCGTTATAGTCAGCCGCAACCGCCGCCGCGCCGATAAGCACATCGCCTACGCCAACCTTACATCCGCCATAGCTCTGACGGTGGTATCCCGCAAAACGCTCCACGAGCATTCCCGCAAATTCTGTTTCGCCGTTAAGGAAGATACGGTCATTCGGAACAAATACATCATCAAAAATCGTGAGCGCTTCCACTCCGCCGAATTCCGAATTTCCTACATCAAGCTCTGAGCCTTCCGCCTTGCGCGTATCACATGACTGACGCCCGATAATCATAAACAAACCGGGAGCATTGAGCGGCACTGCAAACGAAACCGCATAATCCTTATCCTCAGGGCGCATTGCCACTGTAGGCATTACAATAACCTCATGAGAATTAAGCATACCCGTTTGATGTGCTTTTGCACCGCGCACCACAATGCCGTCAGGACGGCGTTCCACCACGCGCAGATACATATCAGGGTCAGGCTGTGCGTGCGGAGCTAAGGAACGGTCACCCTTAGGGTCCGTCATTGCGCCGTCAATCGTAAGGTCATTATCCTGGCAATATTTCATGAAATTCACAAAGTTCTCATGATAATTTGTGCCGCACGCTTTATCCGTTTCATAAGAAGTGCTGTACACCGCGTTAAACGCATCCATGCCTACGCAGCGCTGGAAGCACGCCGCCGTTTTCTGTCCTAAAAGTCTTTGCATTTTTACTTTTTTGATGAGGTCATCCGTGTTGCGGTGAATATTCGTAAAACGGTTGATTTTACGCCCATCTTCAAGCGTAACTGTCATTAAGTCCTCATATTCCGGAAGCTGTGCCAAATCATATGTCATGCGCACCGAATTCAGCGACGGACGCAAAATCGGGTCGTCTACCGGGTTTTCCACCTTTTCCCCAAACATATAAACTTCCATTTTAATTTTGCGAATGCTCTCAATATATTGTTCTCCTGTCATAAGTGCCATAATCTTTCTCCTTTTCTGTGAGTGAAACATATATTATTTATTTTGCCGACCGTTAAACCAAGTCGGTCTTTCTCTCTTTACTATTATACATGCATTTATCGTGCCAAGTGTGAACAATTTCTGATTTTTTTGTTTATTTTTTTAAAAAATGCGCATTTTTTAGGAAATATCGCACACTTTCTGCGTAAAAAAATACACTTTTTGCGGAAAAAAACACGCTTTTTACGGAGAAAAGCACACTTTTTACAGAGAAAAACGCGCTGCTTACGGGCACAAGCACTCCGCTCACAAAAAAAATCGCTGCCCGCAAAAAAAAATCGCTGC
>JAVXIJ010000012.1:0-8664 GCA_036648415.1 Christensenella sp. | reverse complement strand
TTTTTTTCTGCTTTTCAGCGCTTTTTCAGCTCAATATTTTCGATTTATCACATAAACAGGCACTTTTGTTTCATTATTGCAACGCACTTAATTTTATATTGAAATCGTATATGAAAACGACGCTTTTGCAGCGCCGTTTTATCACGTTTGTTTCATTATTGCAACGCGTTTCATTATTGCAACGCGTCGTACTTTTCACGATACTTTTTGCGTTTGCGCACAAAGGTTGCCGCGTCCATCCCAAGGCTTTTTGCCGCCGCGCGCACAGTGCCCTCTTTTGCATACGCGCGCTCAATATAATCAAGCTCCAAGCGCTCTGTTACCGCCTTCAGATCCACCTCGCCATGCTCGCTCTGCAGACCCTCCGCTATCGGCGTATGCAGAAAAAAGCTGCCCGCAGAAATATCCTGTGTGTTGCTCATTACCATCGCGCGCTCCACAACATTTTTAAGCTCTCGCACATTTCCCGGCCACCGATAGTTAAGCAGTGCGTCCATTCCCGAAGCCGTAAAATGCTTATCCATATTATATTTACGATTCAGCTCCCCCAAAAATTGCCGTGCCAGCGGAATAATGTCACGCTTGCGGTCCCGCAACGGCGGAATTGTCATAGGGAAAACATTAAGCCGATAATAAAGATCCGCGCGAAACAGTTTTTCGCGCAGCATATCCTGCAAATTACGGTTTGTAGCGGCTATTACACGCACATCCACCTTTGTAGGTTTATTTGAGCCTATGCGCTCTATTTCCTGCTCCTGCAACACACGCAGCAGCTTAACCTGCATATCAAGAGGCAGCTCACCCACCTCGTCCAGGAAAATAGTGCCCTTATCCGCAACCTCAAAAAGCCCCATTTTACCCTCGCGGTTCGCCCCCGTAAACGCGCCGCGCGCATAACCAAACAGCTCGCTTTCAATAAGCGCAGAGGGAATCGCGCCGCAATTCACTTTGATAAACCGTTCCTTTGCGCGCTTGCTTTTGCGATAAATATATGACGCTATGCGGTCTTTTCCCACCCCTGTTTCTCCCGACAAAAGCACCGTTGTATCCAGCCCGCTCACGCGGTCTATAAGGCGCATCATGGAAAGCATTGCCGCATCATTTACAATCAGCTCGCCGTCGCCTATCACCTCACGGCGCATGGCTTCAAGCTCGGACACATTTTTTTCTGTTTGCTTTTCATTTTGCTTAAGCCGCGTTTTTAACTCATAAAGCTCCGTAACATCGCGCACATTGGTTATTACCATAATGACCTCGCCCGCTTCATCAAGGGTGGGCGTACTCGTTATTACCGCGCGTTTCCCCGTCTTAAACTCCTGCTCAAGAGTTACGGGCTCGCGCGTCTTTATCGCCATCAGCGTACCCGAAACATTTATAATATCGTCATCCACAAGGTCGCGCATATTTTTCCCTAAAACATCCTCGCGGCTAAGCCCCGAAAGCGCCTCATAGGAGCTGTTTACCATAAGTGTATTGGCACTGCCGTCCGTAATATAAATTCCGTCATAAGAGCCGCCTATAACCACATCAAGTATGCTTTGCGCCTTATTTATATCACTTAAAAGGTCTGTCGCGCCGCCCTTTTCATAATGTGCGGGCACTCTTTTTTCCATGCGTTCCTCCTTTACGGCAATCTATACACTATGCGCGGATGTCCGCCCGTGCCGTAATCAATATCGCTTACCACGCGCCCCGCGTCCGTAAGCCGTTTAAGATAACGCCGCACCGTCACATCTGAAAGCGCAAGCCGCTCCGCTATATCCTTAACGGTAAAATCCCTCTGTGGATATTCCAAAAAACAATTCATCACATCTGCTGTTTTTCCGCTTTTTACATCGGTAAAACGGCTTGCCGTAAAATGCAGCAAATGGTCAACCGCCTCCTGATCCGCGCTTTTAAGCCCGCAGAACACACGCATTCGCTCTGCATATTCATCTAACGCCCGTGCAAAGCATTCGTCGGTAATCGGCTTTAACAAATAATCCGCCGCGCCTAAATGCAGCGCCTGCGCAAGCATTTTTCCGTTGTTTTGCGCGCTCATCGCAATAACATCTATATCAATTTCACTTTTTAAAAGCTCAACAAGCAGCTTTTCTCCCTCTTTTGCGTCCAGCCCCACAAACAATAAATCCGCGTTGTTTTCCTTAAGATATTCAAGCGCCAAAAAACAATCACCAAAGGTTTTCGTCACCGAAAATCGTTCGTCACGCGCCGCACACGCATAAAGGTGCTCTGTATTTTGCTCATCATTATCCACAATCACAATATTGTAAGTATTTGCTTTCATGGCATAATTGTAAGAGTTTTGACTGCGGCTGTCAATCACGCAAAATATGCCACAGCGCGCACGCTATTTCCCGCAATACGCAATCAAGCCATCAGCAAGCCCCTGTGCGCATTTTTGCTGATAATCACTCGACACCAAAAGCGCTTCCTCATCACCGTTTGAAAGACAACCCATTTCTATGTTGCACACCGGAACAGTGCTCCAATTAAAGCCCGTCTGATCATCACGCGGAATTATGCCTCTGTCCCGCGCACCCGTCGCGCTTAAAAACGCGCTGAATATCGCTTTTCCCGCAGCACGGCTTTGCTCTTCAAATCCGCTCGCGTGCTTTCCCGTCGGTATTAACATCATCGCCCCGTTGACAGAGGAATCATCCACACCGTCGCAATGCAGCCTTAAGCCAATATCCACTCCCGCATCATTAAATATCTTAGCGCGTTCTTGATTGGAAATGTCAACATCCGCCGTATCATGCGTCATAATGACCTCAGCGCCGCTTTCATTTAACAAATCTCTTAATTTAAGCGCCACTGCCAAGTTTACTTTATATTCGGGCGTACCTGTATTTTTGCCCGCCGTACCCGATGTAACCTTGTTTTTGGTTGAAGACGAGCCCGGTGCAGCCGCTTCCTGCGCAGAGTTCCCCTTTGCCTGATGCCCCGGGTCAAGCCCGATTTTCACACCCGATAGCGGCAGCGTGCATTTTTCAGCATCCTCCGCGTAAATTCGCGTAAGCGTTTGCTCCCCTGCTATTCCGTCATCCGCAAGCCCGGCTTGCCGTTGGAAAAGCTTTACCGCGCGCGCTGTTGCAGGTCCGTATTTTGTAGTATATTCACTGATTTTAAGATACCCAAGCTCTCCCAGACGCTGCTGCAGCTTCATTACCTCTTCACTTTGCACTCCGATTTTGAGTGTTGGGTCAGGCGTGGGTGTGGGCGACGGCGCAACAGTGGGTGTGGGCGACGGTGTCGGCGTTACAGTAGGCACAGCCGTCGGCGGCGTTGCAGACTGCGTGCTCGTCGGCTCTGCCGTGGGTGCGGCTTGAGGCGCAGTGCACGCCAAAAGTCCCACGCACAAAATTATACAAATAATAACAGCACTTATTTTTTTCATATATGTGATTATCCTTTACATTATTACCACTATTATAGCCCCAAGAACATAAATACACAATCCCGCCGTTGCGTGGTATAATAAATGCAACATATACCCGCAGGAGGAAAACAAATGAAAGCACTGATTACGGGCGCAAGCTCAGGCATTGGCAGAGATATTGCGCGGGCATTAAGCGCAAGAGGATACGACCTCATAATCACCGCGCGGCGTGAGGATAAGCTGCTTGAGCTTAAAAATGAGCTTAACACCGACGTGCGTATCATAACCGCCGACCTTTCCGACAAAAACGAATGTATGCGTCTGCACAGCGAAGCGGGCGACGTTGACGTGCTTATTAACAACGCCGGCTATGGCGTGTTCGGCGCTTTTGACAAAACCGACCTCGCGCAGGAGCTTAATATGCTTGACCTCAACATACTTTCCGTGCACATACTTACCAAGCTTTTTTTGCATGATTTCATCCAAAAAAACAGCGGACACATACTCAATGTATCATCCTCCGCCGCATTTATGCCCGGTCCGCTTTTTTCATCATATTACGCCTCTAAAGCGTATGTACTGCGGCTTACCGAGAGTATTCACGAGGAGCTTGTAAAAGCCAAATCCAACGTACACATAAGCGCGCTCTGCCCGGGGCCTGTCAACACGGAATTCAGCAGCACGGCAGGCGTGCAATTTGCTATGGGCGGGCTTTCCTCACGCTATGTCGCCGAATATGCAGTCAAAAAAATGCTTGCGGGCAAAACGGTCATTGTTCCCGGCGCAATCATGAAGTGCGCGCGTTTTTTTGCAAAGCTGCTTCCCGAAAGCCTAATTGCAAAGGCTACCTACCACATACAAAAAAGCAAACAAAAATAGCACTGCTCACAAAAAAACTGATGCGCTGTATTGCTCGGCACATCAGTTTTTATTTGCATTTTTTTATGAACAATCGTCATTCTTTTAGGGTTAAAGGCTTTACCGCACGGTAATTCTTAATGCCCTGCGGCGCGCCTTATTTATTCTTCTTCCGCAAGCTCAGTGTTGTGGTAGACGTTTTGCACATCATCATTATCTTCAAGCATATCAAGCATTTTTTCAAACTTAACCTGCTGCTCTGCATCAATGCTCGTCATAGTTTGAGGAATCATATCAAGCTCCGCCGACAAAAACTCATAGCCCGCATTTTCCAGTGTTTCGCGCACAGACGAAAAATCTTCGGGAGCCGTTATTATTTCGTATGCGCCGTCCTCCGCCGAAAAATCTTCCGCGCCCGCATCTATTGCGGCCTCCATTACAGCATCCTCTGCGCCCGCACTCGCGTCAATCACAATTATACCTTTTTTATCAAACATAAATGACACGCTGCCGTTTGTACCCAGCGAACCGCCGAATTTATCAAAAGCATGACGCACCTCGCCCACCGTGCGATTTTTGTTATCCGTCATTGTTTCCACAATCACGGCAACACCGCCCACGCCATAGCCCTCATATGTAAGCTCTTCATAATTTATATTGCCGAGCTCACCCGCCGCTTTTTTAATGGAACGCGTGACATTATCATTCGGCATATTGTTTGCTTTGGCTTTTGCTATACAATCACGCAGCCGCGAATTAGCAGAAGGGTCGGGCCCTCCGAGTTTTACTGCCACCGCAAGCTCTCTTCCTATCTTCGTGAAAACCTTGCCGCGTGCCGCATCTGCCTTGCCTTTTTTATTTTTAATTGTTGACCATTTAGAATGTCCGGACATACTGTTCTCCTCAAAATATAATCTTTAAAAGGGTAATTCTTTCCCTTGTACCCTTAATGATATTACCATATCTTGGCTTTGTTGTAAATGTTCCGCTTGATATCTGTAAACAATTTGTGAAAAAGATTTATTTGCGCGGGGATTTATGCTAAAATACCTATATATATGTATGGTGCGGGTACGCTCGCCATCATGCTTCGGAGGTAAAAAATCAATGACTCCCAAAAAAAGTATCGGGAATACAATAAAAGAGCTTGGCGGCAAAACAAAGACTGCCGCAAAAAAACTCTGTAAATCTGCTTCTGTGCTTGGACAACGCGTCAAACGCGCTTTTTTAGTGAACGACGAACAAAGAGCAGATAAGAGTGATAAAACTAAAAATTCCGCAGCCGACGAGCATGTTAAAAGAACGCCCGTTCGTCCTGCAAAAGCACAGCCCGTTAAAAAACAAAATGTGACAAAGCGCCCGATAGCTGCGCCCGATTCGCAAGAAAAGCAAGCGGAGAAGCCCAGTGAAGAAACCGTAATTTTTACTGACGATGTTACACGGCAATTCACTCCTGATTCGCCCCCAAAAAGCAGCTATAAAAATACAACACCTCAAAAGGAAACCACGCAGCCCATTCCGATCGTCACCAAAAAATCATTGTTTAAGCCACGCGAAAAAAAGCCTAATTTTGCGCTCGGCGTGGTGCTTTCCACCATTAAAATGTCATTTGTAGCGATAATCGTTGTGGTTGCAATTGCGCTTGGGTCACTTATGGGGGTTGCAAATGCCTATCTTGGAACCACTCCCGAGCTTGACATAAGCAAAATCGAAACACAAAGCGAAAACACAAAAATACTGACGCAGGACGGCACACAGCTCGCAACATACACAGGGCTTGAAAATCGCGAATGGGCAAACCTTGAGGAAATCCCCAAAGATTTACAAAACGCCGTTATTGCGGTTGAAGATATTCGCTTTCGCTACCACAACGGCGTGGATTTACGCCGACTGATAGGTGCGTTTGTTTCCAATCTTTCTGAAAATCAAGCGCAGGGCGGAAGTACAATTACGCAGCAGCTTGTAAAAAACGAGCTGCTGACTAACGAGCGTTCCTATAAACGCAAGCTGCAAGAAGCCTATCTTGCAATTGAGCTTGAAAAAACGTACAGCAAAGATCAGATTTTAGAGGCTTACTTAAATGCAATACCTTTAGGCGGTACTGTTTACGGAGTAAAAGCCGCCGCAAAGGATTATTTTGGCAAGGGTCTTTCCGAGCTCACACTAAAGGAAATGATTTGTATTGCTTCCATAACACAAAACCCTACAAAATACAGTCCGAGAAGGGCAACCTATGTAAAAACCGACAATCTTCCGGGGCTTATAAACCGCATGAACATATTTGCAGAACGTATGTATTGGAACGGCGATATTACGCGCGAGCAATATGAAGAAGTGCTGACCCCCGCAGAGGTATACCTTGCCCCCGAATGTCTTGAGCAGGGCACAGACAATGTATGGAAATTGAAAAAAGATGCTAAAATGGTGCTTAAGGACGGCTATCTTGATATATGGAAAGCCGAAATGAACATACTCGAGCAGTCACCTGTGAACTCTCTTTATCCCTATCCGCACTTTATAGAATACATGATTTATGATGTGCAAAACTTTATGATGGACAAAGAGAAGCTCGAGCATACAGAGGCAAACCGCAGCAAGGTTGATAAAACATTGCGTTCCGGCGGTTACCAAATTTACGCAACCATCGACACAAATATGCAGCAAACTGTGCAGAATACCATTGCTGATTGGGATAAATATCCCGAAATGGAAAATAAAATTGAAAGTGACGGCAACGGCGGCACAATCACAACGCTTGAACCGCAGGCTACAGCCGTCGTTACAGATAACCAAAACGGATATTTAAAGGCAATAATCGGTTCGCGTACAGAGCCCGACCGCATGAAAACATTTAACCGCGCATACAAAGGCAAAAAGCAGGTCGGTTCTTCTGAAAAGCCGATTGCCGTATATGGTCCGGCTTTTGACATTGGTTACGGACTCGGTGCAAATGTGCCGTATATACAGCAGCCAATCAACAATTGGATTGTTGCGGATGACGGTACTTTCGGGTTCCCTAAATTTCAAGGCTCGCTTTCCGAAGGTCCAATCACAATGAAAGAAGCTATTGTAAATTCTTTAAATATTGCGGCAGCGCAAACAATAATGAATTATGTAACAATCCCGACATCTGTTGATTATCTTCACAAATTAGGTGTTTCGGAGGACAGCCTTGTTGACCCTGATACAGGCTATGATACAAAAACAGGTTCGGGCTTAGCGCTTGGCGGCTCTAACATCACCCCGATCGAAATGGCGGGGGCATACTCCACCATTGCGCGCGGCGGTGAATATAAGCAGCCCATATCCTTTACTAAGGTGCTTGATTCCAAAGGCAACGTTGTAATTGACGCGGAAGCCGAACGCGACGTGCACGAGGCATTTAAACCCGCCACCTGCTTTATGCTCACAGATGCGCTTGTGGAGGCTGTGAAATCCGGCACGGGCAGAAACGCGCGCTTAGAGGGCATGACCACCGCGGGCAAAACGGGTACAAACGCCAAAAACAGAGGTGTGTTTTTCGCGGGCTACACCCCTTATTACACCTCCACACTGTGGGTCGGAAATGATGACAACAACATAAGCATGACGGCTTCTGCGGCACAGCAAAGCGCGCCGTTATGGAAAACTTATATGCAAAAAATCCATGAAAACCTCACCGACAAACCAATTATGACGGGTGAATATGCGGATTACGGCATAACGGAAGTTACAATATGCAAATATTCCAACAAAAAACCCAAGGACGGTTGCTCCCCCGTGACTGCCCTTATGCCGTCGGACAGTCCGTTTTTGACGCAGGAATGCGATGTGTGCGAATATACTACAACAGACGAAATAAAGATGTGCGGTGAATCTCATATGCGTTTTGTAGAGGGTAAATGCCCCGAAATAAGCGCATATCAATACTCTGTAACCACACGCGCCTTTGCTAAGGGCTCGCCCTATGAGCATTGGGGCTCTTCTTCACTTATGCCGACTGAAGGTGTCACCAACGCAGACGGTACTGTAACGGCAGGTGAAGATCCTACGCAGGATTGTACCCTGCCGCACACCCCAATCCCGGCACCTCCACCGCCTGTGCCCACGCCGACGCGTACGCCGACACCTACACCTACGCAGCCGGTGCCTACACCGCCTGCACCCACGCCACCTGCACCTACGACGCCGGTGCCTACACCGCCTGCGCCCACACCGCCTGCACCCACGCCACCTGCACCGTAAGGCACAACAAAGGCCGCTCCGCAAAACAGCAGCCTTAAAAATATAAATGAATCACGATCCGTTTATCATTGCTTTACATTTATTTTTCGCAATCAAATTTCAATGTACACAAAAAACCGCCTTTCGGCGGTTTTTGTACATTATGATTTATATGTTATTATCTTGCTGCCTGTGCTCCGAGCTCAAGCGCCTGCTCATTC
>JAVXIJ010000011.1:0-23767 GCA_036648415.1 Christensenella sp. | reverse complement strand
TATAGCGCTCGGGTCTACATTTACTATGCGATTGTTAAGCCCCGGGGTTGACGCAGGGTCAAGCTGCCCGCCAAGCATAATAACGCCCGTCACACTCTGTGTTCCGGGGATTCCTGTCAAAAGCGCATTGCCTTTTACTGTCAATGTCCCTACAAGTGAAGCATTGTTTGTAAGTGACGCATTTCCTTGAACCAAAACGCCGCCTGTGATTGCGCTTTTTTGATCAAACAAAAAATCTCCGTCCACAAATACTACCTTACTGAAATTTGAGTCTGTCTTTATAATAAGATTTTTCCCGCAACGAATATCACCTACATCTGCGCCGGCATATGGGCTATCCTCAACAGTTGAACCGTTTTCCATTATAATATTTTCAGTGGTGGAAAGCGTACCCAATATCCGCGTTCCGCTTAAGTCAATATCGCCGTTTGAAGATATTATCGCCGTAAGCTGTCCGCCCTCATCAATCATTCCGCCCGCCGCGGCTATTGTGCACTCCTCAAGAATCGTGTTAGTGCTGCGCAAAATCCCATTGGTCTTAAAGGCTGCAAAGTACAAATTACAGTTTTTCAGCGTCATATCCTTCTCTGCCGAGCAATTTACGCTCCCGTTTATGCCATCCGCGCTCAGCGTGCCGCCCGCAAAAACATCCTTAATACGTTTAATGTTTTGCAGCAATACATCTCCGCACGCATGAATGTCTTTACCCACCGTGCCCTTAACCGTGCAATTACCGTTAGTTGTAATTTTTCCCGCGACTGTGCCGTTTACGTCAACCTTGCCGACGGCACTTATATCGCCGTTTATCGATGAGTTCTGCATAGTTACTTCGCCGTTTGTGTAAATATTTTGCGTAACAGCATTATCAGTTATCCGCACATTTCCCTGCGCGAAAATATCATTGTTTGTCCTTGCTTTATTGACCTTTACGTCACCGTTTGCATATATAACCCCGCTCACCCGCGCGCCGCTTGACACTTCTACATCTCCGCCCGCATGAATATCTCCGTTTATACGCGCATTTGCGCCCACCAGCACACTGCCGTTTGCATATATGTTTTCTGTTACATTAGAGCTTTTTTCAATAATTACATCCGTTCCCGCGTGAATTTCCCCATATACAGGCTGTGGAGTGCTCACAAACAAGCTCTCTGTAGCATTTATGTGGTTTCCCGCGTCCTTCGTTCCGAATGTTCCGTCCTCAAGATTAACGTGCCCAATCATATCCACATTTTGCGTAACCCCTGTATTGCCAAACATCATGCTTAAATTATTGCCGTTATCCACAAATATACTGCCTACAATTTTGGACGCGCCTACATCGGTAGGCAAAGAGGCAGCCTTTCTGTTTGCACTTGTGGCGCCTGTCGTCACATCAAAGGTCTTTTTAAGGTCGGGCATTCCCGAACCGCCCGTCGTATATTTCAATAAATTATAAACACTTGAAACGTAGCCGTTACGCTCCAAGGTTACGCCTACCTTAAACAAATTCTTTTCGTCCGCTTTTTCAGCTTTTTCAATAAGAATATTATATTTCCCGAGCGTGTCGTCCGTACCGCCGCCCTCGGTTTTATAGGTTGCACCCTTTCCGAGCGCAAACGGGTCTATTGTACGGTCCATAATTTGCGTGCTCACTGTATCAAGCACGGAATATGCCGCCGCATCAGCGCGCTGCTGTCCAAGCGTATTTGACATCTGTTTACTTGCAACACCCGCAAGCGTCATCACTCCCACGCCGACAATTAAGACAAACGCAAACACACACAATACCATTACCAGTGTGCTGCCGCGTTTCTTTTTCCACATTAGTTCCACATCTCCCGCCCGTTGGGCATTTTTCAGTCTTTAGTAATAAACTTGCCGCTTCTACTTCGCCGCAGCCACAGCCGAAACATCATCTACCGGAGGTATTCCGTAAAACGCTATCGTAATTACAGCCGGTACGCTGCCATCCTCTTTTGCCTGCTGCGTTGTAAACGAGGTCAAACGCAATGCACGCCCGCTCGCATATAAACTGTTTGAAAAAGCAATAATATCCTCCGTGCTGCCTGTGCAGTTTATTATTACATTTATCTGATATAATGCTGTTTGTAAGTCATTTGCAATAGGCACCTGCTCCGGCACAGCCGCCATATCCTCGTCAACCGCGTCACCCTGTTCCCCGTCGCCTGTCGGCGCTGTTGTCGGTGCCGGTGTAGGTGCTGTACCGTTTACAACATCTGCCGCGTCTTGTATCGGCAAGGATTCCACATCACTTATTGCGGCGATTTTAAAATCTGTTACGGCAATCTCCAGATCTGAAATATCCATGTTTTGCACAGCCAAATTGTTTTGTGCCAACAGCTCGTTAAGCCAAATATCAATTTCTTCCTGTTTCATGCTGTTATTGTAAGGCTCTGTGAGCTTTTTAGTTTGCTGATAAGCATTATCAAGCGCCACGCCCATAGCCCCCGCCGTATCAATATCCGACTTTGCGGTAATCATTTCATCTTTTTTTTGCGTCATTGCCATATTTGCCGCTTTAAATTCCTTGCTTAGAGGAAGCACTAAAAAATTGATACCCAACACCAAAATCGCAACCATTCCAAGAACAATCAGCAATGTTACCTCTCTTTTGGAAAGTCTCATTTCGCGTCCCCTCCTTTAAGCACACAGCTCACGGTAAAAGTCACCATCCCCTGAGCCTCCGGTGTATTTGCAACCGTTTCCGCCGCATAATATCCATTATAGCCCACATCTGCTATGAGCTTTGACGAGCGCAGATTTCGCACAAAATCAGCGGGTGAAGCCGTGTTCTGTGATGAACATTCCAGCTTCAGCAAACCATCCGCATAATCGAGCTTGTCAATATTCACATCCTGCGGCTTTTTAGCATTTATTTCATCCATAAGTGCCTTATCCACATGAGGATATGTATTGAGATTGACGGCAAACTCCTCAATTATCGAATTGTATGTTTTAAGCGCGCTTAGCTTCTGCTTGTTTTCTTCAAGTGCAGCATAATCCGTACTCATGGCTTTTATGTCCGCAATCTCCGCGTCTATCTTTTCTGCGGCCGCCACAGCAATATTTTTCTGCACATAAAACCACGCTGTCGCTCCGCCCACAAGTACCGCGCACACCACTAATATAATCACGCCGTTGCGCAAAAACGTACCTACCTTATGCTTTGTTTCATGCTTTTTAATACTTTCAAAAAAATTCAGATCTTTCAAAACACACACCTCATATACGGATTTGCGCACCCAGCGCATTCAGCAATATCTTCGTGTTAAGCACTTCCACTTCTTTGTTCAAATACTCTGCAAGCATGCTGCAAATGCCGTCATATCTTGCACCGCCGCCCGAAAGATATATTTTAACACCCAAAGCCTTATATTCACCTATAGCCTTAAATTGAAGCATCTTCATTACTTCATCCCCAATAAACGAAACATAGGTATTGAAGTTTACGTCATCACTGAGCTCCCGCGCTGTTTTCCCGCACATCTGCCCTATGTTTGATTTAGCATATGCGTCCATATCCATGCACACACACCGTGTATACGTGAGCTCGCCGTTCACAAAAAAATGAAAATTCAATAAATCAAAACCAACATCTAAAATTATACTCATATCTGTTGAATGCGGTATCAGATCGGTTACCGCGACTAACTTTCGCACTGCGTTAGCATGAATATCGAATGCCACAGGTGTAAGCCCCGCATCAACAAGCATGGCGCGATACCTATCCACAACCTTTTTCTCTATTCCCAGCGCCATTACTCTTGTGTTTTCCGTATGCGAATATGTCAGATAATCGATAGCATACCGTTCACCCGAAAGATATTCATCAAGCTCATTGGCAACAATCTGTTCTGTATTTTTGATATTCGTCTGCGGAATTACCAGCTCTTTAACGATAATATCCGGGCTGCTCACCGTCACTACAGCTTTTTTATCCGTAATTTTTTCTTTCGCCAGCGCCGCCCTAATTGTTGCTGCTGTGCGCTCAAAATCCGTCACAAAGCCATTTTTAACACAGTTTTCAGGCATTTCAGCCAAAACCTCTTTTTTCGTTCTGACAGACTTCCCGCCGTTTCCCTGCACAATCTTCAAAAATTTACTTCCCACATCTATTGACAGCAAATGCTTCACCCCGTTTCTACAAAATATTTTGATACATCCCGTAAATCGGCAATATAATTGCGATTACTATAAATCCAATAATAACTGCCATAATAATAAGCATGATAGGCTCTATCAGCGAAACCATTTTTTTGATTGTTCTGTCTGATTCCGCGTCATAATAAACTGCCGCCTTTTGCAGCAGCGTATCTATTTCTCCCGATTCCTCACCGATTGCCATCATAGACTTAAACATCGGCGGAAACACATCAAATTTTTTAATGGATTCCGAAAGCGGCATACCCATTTTTATATCATCTATCATTATGCCTATGTCCTTTGTCATACACCCGTTATCCAGCACCTTAGCAACAATTTCAAGCGCCGCCAACATGGAAATACCGCTTGAAATAAGCATGGAAAATGTATGCGCAAAGCGCGCCGCCAGCACCACCCGTTTCATCTGTCCCAGTCCGGGGAAATGAAGCATCATAGTATCCCACCACGGCTTTGTCGCGGGGCTGCTTTTTAACACAAAAATCAAGATTACAATACCGATTACAGCGGCAAGCACCACATACCAATATTGAGTTAAAAACGCGCTGACATTAAGCAATATCTGCGTGGGAACAGGCAATGCGTCCCCCGTCGTTTGGTACATCGAAATAAACTTAGGCACAACAAAGGTGAGCATAAGTATTATAACGGCTACGCACATCACAGCAAGCACTATCGGATAGGTAAGTGCGCCCTTTATTCTTGTCTGCGTTTTATATTGCTTTTCAAAATAATCCGCCATGCGAATCATTACACTGTCAAGCGTGCCGCTCTGCTCTCCTGATTCCACAGAGCTTATAAGGTAAAACGGAAATGCGCCCCCTCTGTTAGAAAGTGCCTGATGAAACGCAAGCCCCTTTTTCACATCTTCCAGCACCGCTAAAAGCGTATCCCGCATTTTGGCATTAGGCGCTTGCTCCACCAATACATCAAGCCCCTTAACAACTCCGATACCCGCATCAAGCATGATACCCATCTGACTGCACATCAAATAAAGGTCCTTTGCCGGAATTGTGCCCTGCACAGATGTTCCGAAACTTTCGCGTTCGACACGATAAGAAAGGCAATAAAGCCCGCTGTCGCGCAGAAAATCTCTAAATTCCTGCATGCTTTCAGCCTCATAAGTACCCTTTGTTTTTTCACCGTTTGCATCTACAGCCTTATAGTTATACTTCGCCACAAAATCTTACCCCGTATTCTATTAACAATTTTTATACAACCAAACTGTCGGCATTATATATCTCACAAAAGTCATATTTACTATATTATACCATTATTTTACAAAAATATGTATTTAAATCCTAAAAAAATCATTTTTGCATAACCAACGTGTATATATATACATTACTAAGCTAAAAAACATTTACTCTATCGTTACTATAGGCTATAATAAGTACTATAATTATGCTTTAATTTATACATATTACAGAATGGTGAAATCAAAAAAATGGCAAAGCCTAAAAAAACTCTGATAGTTTCCATCATAATAATTATTGCAATCGCACTGGTTGCTGTTTGCTTGATGCTTTTTTATTCTGATACTGTCAAGAGAGTGCTTAACGACGCTGTCACCTCCTATCTGCAAGAAGTAACAAAACAGGAAGCCACCATAATCGAAACGCAGGTAAACGGTGACCTTTCCACCCTCGAGTCGCTCGCCACATTATTAGGCGATACATATACATCTGAAGCGGAGCTTTGCTCTGACGAATCCATAAAGCTTCTGTTAGACATTAAAGAACAAAACGGTTTTAAACGCATGGGGATAATTACAGCAGATGGCAATGCCGCTACTACCGACCGAATAAATTACAATTTTTCCTCTCGTGATTACTTTCAAAAAGCAATGCGCGGCATTCCCAATGTGTCCTCTACCTTTGCAGATGCCACAGACGGAGAATCTATAAATGTATATGCCGTTCCTATCTATTTCGGCAATGTTGTAAATTCTGTGTTATTCGCCACTCATAAAACAAATGTATTTGAAAACAAAATTTCTGTTTCCACTTTTAACGGAAGCGGATATTCTTATGTTGTACAATCCGACGGTGCACGCGTCGCCGCCTCTCATCACAAAGACAGCTCCTACTTTGAAAATATTTTTGATCTTCTGCAAAACGGCAAATTGCGTGACCCATACGGGGAATTCATCTCTATGCGCACCAATATGGCTCACGGAAAAAGCGGCGTCATTTACTATATCAAATTAGACGTGCCCTACTATATGAGCTACGCCCCCATAGGTGTCAACGATTGGTATGTTGTTGCATCTGTTCCTTCCTCCGTTGCCGCCGCCAAAAGCTCTTTTTTGATAACGCTCACGGCTTGGATTTCGGGCATAATTGTTTCCACCGTCGTTGTGCTCCTCTTATACATTCTCATTTCCCAAAACAAATCGCGCAAATCACTTGAGCGCATAGCTTATACAGATGACCTCACGGGCTCCGCAAGCTGGATGAAATTCCGCAGCGAATGTCATGACACGCTGCGCGCGCATCCCGAACAAACTTTTGCGCTTATAAATTTTGACATCAATAAATTCAAGATATTTAATCAACTTTACAACTACCAACACGGCAATTTGCTCATACAAAATATTGCGCGTGTACTCGAAAAAGATATGCACGAAAATGAACTTTATTCGCATACGGGCGCGGACGATTTTGATGTTATTATAAGATATGTATCAGAGTCCGACATCATCGGGCGAATTTTAAAATGGAATCAACAAATTAAAGATTTTGATTTCACACACAAACGCAACTATAATCTTATGCTTTCCTACGGCATATACAAAGTGCCGCAAGGCAGCAGCTATGCCACGCGCATGAGCGACCTCAGTAAAATAGCAAAAAACAGCATTAAAAACAACAGCCACACGTTATATGCGTTTTATGATGAAACAATTAACCATGAAATGCTGCGCGAAAAAGAGCTGGAAAATAATATGGATGCCGCACTTTCGAGTGGTGAATTTGAAGTGTATTACCAGCCTCAATTTAACCTTGAAACCGGCACACCCGTCGCTGCCGAAGCGCTTATACGTTGGCGCTCTCCCGAAAAAGGATTTATGAGCCCCGCAGCATTCATTCCGGTATTTGAACGCAATGGCTTTATCACCAAAATAGATATGTATGTTTTAGATAAAGTTTGCGCTACGCTTAGAAATCGAATAAATAAAGGGGAATCGGTTATGCCTATTTCCATCAATTTATCGCGTCTTAATATGTACAGTGATGATTTTGTGTCGCAGCTGTCACACGTCCAAAACCGATATGAAATCCCATCAGAGCTTCTTGAGTTCGAGCTTACGGAAAGCGCACTTTCCGATACTGATAATGATGACCTTATTATAAACCGCATGAGAGAACTTAAAAGTGCCGGGTTTAAAATCTCTATTGATGATTTCGGAACAGGCTATTCTTCCCTTAACCTTTTGCGCACGTTGCCTGTAAGTATCATAAAACTTGACAGACTTTTCTTTACACACAGCATAGATAACATACGCGAACGAATTATTATCAAAAGTGTTATCAGCATGGCACAACAGCTTGGCATAACAGTTATAGCAGAGGGCGTGGAAACGCAGGCGCAAGCCGATTTCCTTAAAACCATCAGCAAAAACATCATTGTACAAGGGTTTCTTTATGCCCGCCCTATGCCAACAAATGATTTTCTTTCACTTCTTGATACACTGAATTGAAAATCGGCTGTGCCGATAAATGTGCAAAAACAAAGGATTGCCAAATATCAAGCTGCTGCTCTTACACATTAAAGCATTTAAATAACAACGGGGACGCGATATATCGCGTCCCCGTTGTGAACATTTAGATATTGTGCAGCTTTGCGCCCTTGAAGCACCCTTAAGCGCCGTATGCGTGGATGAGATTTGTATTTTTCAAAACCGTTCAGGGCAAGATAGAACTTTTGGTTCATCGAGGTCTGAGCGATTGCAGAAAAATGCAAATATCGCCGCGCAGCGGTGCTTAATAGCTTTTTGCTAAGTATATCACCGCACCCTTAAGCGCCGTATGCGTGGATGAGATTTGTATTTTTCAAAACCGTTCAGGGCAAGATAGAACTTTTGGTTCATCGAGGTCTGAGCGATTGCAGAAAAATGCAAATATCGCCGCGCAGCGGTGCTTAATAGCTTTTTGCGAAATACATCATCTTCTTCGCCGGTTTTCCGCAATGCACGCAAACCTCGCCCAAATTTTTCTGCTCGTCAAAGGGCATACACCGCGTGGTAATGCCTGTTTTTTCTTTGATTTGTTCTTCACATTCTGTTTCTCCGCACCACATCGCGCGTACAAACCCATGTCCTTTTTCCACGCCCTCAGTAAACTCATCCCAATTATGCGCGTCAAATGTATGTTCTTCACGATACGCAAGCGCGGACGCGAGCATATTGTCATGAATAGTATCCAAAAGCTCATTCACCGTGTTTGCTATGTTTTCCAATGAATATGCCTGCTTTTCGCATATATCTCTGCGCGCAAGCATACACTCTCCGTTTTCTATGTCGCGCGGTCCAATCTCCAAACGCACCGGCACGCCCTTAAGCTCCCATTCGTTGAATTTCCACCCGGGGCTTTGGTCGCGGTCATCAAGCTCTGTACGAATACCCGCCGCTTTGAGCGTTTCAAAAAGCTCCTGCGCTTTTTCTGTTACGCCTTCCTTGTGCGCCGCTATAGGCACAATAACGCACTGTATGGGTGCTACGCGCGGCGGAAGCTTTAGCCCGCGCTCATCACCGTGCACCATTATTATACCGCCGATCATACGCGTCGAAACTCCCCAAGATGCCTGCCACACATACTTTAACTGTCCGTCTTTATCAAGAAATTGGATGTCAAAGCCTTTTGCAAAATTCTGTCCTAAGTTATGCGAGGTGCCCATCTGAAGCGCTTTGCCGTCAAGCATCATCGCCTCTACTGTATAGGTGTGGTCCGCCCCCGCGAATTTTTCTTTTTCACTTTTTTGTCCCGAAATAACAGGAATTGCGAGCACATCGCGCATAAAATCACGATATACGTTGAGCATACGCTCTGTTTCTTCCTCTGCTTCCGCCTGCGTGGCGTGCGCGGTATGCCCCTCCTGCCACAAAAATTCCGAGGTGCGCAAAAACGGGCGCGTGCTCTTTTCCCAGCGCACTACATTACACCACTGATTCAGCAGCACCGGCAAATCACGATAGCTCTGTATCCATTTAGAATACATCGAACAAATAATTGTTTCGGACGTCGGACGAATACAAAGCGGTTCTGCCAATTCCTCGTTACCGCCCTTTGTAACCCACGCCACCTCAGGCGCAAAGCCCTCTACGTGCTCCGCTTCCTTTTCCAAAAGATGCTTAGGGATAAGCAACGGAAAGTATGCGTTTTTATGTCCTGTTTCTTTAAATTTATCGTCAAGCTGCCGCTGTATCAGCTCCCAAATTCCATAGCCATACTGTTTTATAACCATGCAGCCCTTTACATCCGAATAATCAACCATATCCGCCATTTTGATGACGTCTGTATACCAACGCGAAAAATCCTCATTCTGCGGTGTGATATGTTCTACAAATCCATCCTTTTGCTTTGCCATAATACTCTCCTTCGACTCTATACTGAAACGCTAATAGTTTACCATTATTGCGCTCTTTTTTCAAGCTTCAACAAAAAACGAAACACATTTTTATGCGCTTCGCCGATACTTTGGTATTATATCTATTTCATTTCAGGCAAAATGTACACCGAGCCATCATTATTATCTATCATATTTATTCGTGTATCATACACCGCTTCAAGCGTTTCCTTGCGCAAAATATCCCGCGCCGCGCCAAATTCAAACACTCTGCCGTTTTTCATCAGCACAATTTCGCTGCAATAATGGCTTGCAAGGTTTAAATCATGCAGCACGCACACGCACATCAGGTTGCTGTCCGCAACAAGCTCATGCACGAGCGACAATATTCCCACCTGATGCTTTATATCAAGGTTTGAAACAGGTTCATCCAAAAGCAATATATTAGACTGTTGTGTAAGCGCGCGCGCAATAATCATGCGCTGCCACTCCCCGCCCGAAAGCCCCAGCACAGAGCGGTTTTCAAGGTGCTCTATCCCCGTTTTTGCAATACATTCCCGCGCGAGCGCGACGTCCGCTGCGCTGTCGCTCTCAAAGGTTTTTTTGTGCGGATTGCGACCCATAAGCACCGTTTCAAGCACTGTGAAATCATATTCCATGGCATAATTTTGCGGAACAAGCGCCATTTTTTTTGCAAGTGTTTTTACATCAATTTTGCGAATATCCAGCTCGTCAATCAGCACGCTTCCGCTGTTTGGCTTAAAATATCCCGATATTGTGCGCAAAAGCGTCGTTTTTCCCGCACCGTTAGGTCCTATCACCCCCACCATGCCCGCATTTAGTTCAAGGGAAACATCATGCAATATAGGTGTGTCGTTAATAGACAAATTAACATTTTTGATGCTGATACCCATAACTCACACCCCTTTTCTGCCGCGGCGCAGCAAGAAAATAAAGAAAGGCACGCCCACGATTGCGGTTACGATACCCACCGGCATTTCCTGCCCGGAAATTGCTATTCGCGCTATTATATCGCAAAACAACAGGTACATTCCCCCGCCTACAAAGCACAGCGGCAGCAGCTTTTTATTGTCAGGCCCCGCAATCATACGCAAAAGATGCGGCACCATCAGCCCCACAAATCCTATGATACCGCTTATAGACACCGCCATTGCCGCCAAAAGCGAGGTCAGAATCAACATGTTTCTGCGCGTTTTATGTGTATCTACACCGAGGCTTTGTGATACCTCATCACCATTCAGCATAATGTTAAGCGGCTTCGCATAAAACATCAACGCCGCCGAGCACAATATAATCACGGGCAACGCAATATATATTTTTTCCCACGACATATTCGCAAGGCTGCCCATATTCCACATCACAACGCTTTCCATTTTATCACGGTTCAAAAGCATAATCAGATAAATGATTGCGGAAAACAGCGCGCTCATCGAAAAACCGCTTAACAGCAGCGAAAATGTGGATACCTTGCCATGAATACGCGAAATATTGTACACCACAAACACGGAAATAATCGCGCCTGTAAAGCTTAACACCGCAACAAGCCCCACCCCCGCAACCGTCGTGCCCGTCATAAAAGTCATGGCAATTGTCGCGCCTAAAGCAGCGCCCGACGAAATTCCGAGCACAAACGAATCCGCCATCGGGTTTTTGAACACACCCTGCAAAGAGCAGCCCGAAACCGCAAGCGCAGCGCCCACCAAAAACGCACCAATCGCGCGCGGCAAGCGAATATTCATGAAAATATTGTATACGGTTTGTGATGCTGTACCATCAAGTATTTTTAAAAACTCCGCAACAGAAAACCCCGAGCTTCCCACAAAAAAGGCGCACACAAAGGCGGCAATGCCGCCGATTATGAGCGCCAACAATATCACGCGAAATTTTATGGGTTTTCTTTTCATCCGCTATGCCCTTGTCCTTGTTTGTTGTTACGTATTCTTTACTTATTTATAATTTCGCTCAGCTGCGTAATTGCCTCGGCAATGCGCGGGCCGGGACGCGTAAATACATCTGCGTTTACCGCATACACTGCACCGTTTTTCACCGCGTCAATGTCTTTATAGCCTTGCGCCGCGCTAATATCCCCCACGCTGCCCATGCTCGCATCCGCAAGTATAATGTTGGGGTTTGCAACCATAAGGTCCTCCATCGGATACTCTATCCACGGAGCAGCCTGCCCCTCTGTGACGCATTTTCCGCCTGCAAGCTCAATCATTGTATTGATAAAGCTCCCGGGGCCGCTTGTCCAATTGCCCGCATCACCATAACTCATTGCATAATAAACAGACTTTGGCTCTTTCGGCTTATTCTTCTGTGCCTCTGTCACCGCCGCGTCTATTTCACCGATTACCTGCTTTGCTTCATTTTGTGCATCTACAATATTTCCGACAAGCTCTATTGATTTTGCAATATCTTCAAATGCAGTCGCTTCCACGCTCACCACTGTAATTCCGAGCTTTTTCATATTGTCAATGGCTTCCTTTTGAAGCGTATTGCCCGCAAGCACCACATCAGGCTCAAGCGAAACAATTTTTTCCACATCCGGACCGTTAAAATCTCCTACAACCTCCACGCTCTGCGTAAGCTCAGGATAATTTGAAAACGCATCAATACCGATAAGCCTTTTTGCCGCCCCGAGCGCACACACAATTTCTGTGCCCGACGGTGAAAGCGAAACAATCTTTTCAGCGCTTGCAATTTCAACCTCCGCACCCGCCATATCCGTTACGGTTTTACCTGCCTTTGCAGAAGCTGTTTCCTCTGCCGTGGGCTTTACAGACGCGGAAGCGCTTGCGGATGATTCAACGACCGCAGCACTGCACCCCGCAAATACCGCAAAACACAATATAACACTTACGCACAAAGCAATAATTCTCTTCATTTTTCATTCTCCAATCAAATTTCAAGCATAAAAAAAAGCCTTTTCGGCTATTTAAAAAGGCATATCACACCCTTTTTCTTCCCGCCGAAGAAAAAACACGTACATTCATGGCAGGTTTTCCGACTTGACTTCATTGCTGTTTGTGCGCCTTCCCAATCTCTCAATCAGTGGCAATTATGCGGTTTATCCGCAAGGTTCTTGATTGTTTCCAATCAGGCACAAATGCTCCGTCACACGGCAGCGGTGGGCTGCAGCGGCATACGCTTTCCCTATTATCCGATTTACGGCACCATAAATATTATGTAATTTATTATAAATATACCATAGCACATGGCATAGCGCAATGTAGTTTTGTATTCTGTTTTGTAATATTCCCATATAATTTCAAAAAACGCTATTGCATAATTATTCATTTTAATGTATAATTATGAGCAATGAGCAGTAGATATTATACAACAACGAACTAAAGAGGGGTATTTGGAACATGAAAACAACCGTCAGTGTAATCGGTGCAACAGGCTATGTAGGCGCAGAGCTTCTTCGTCTTTTAGAGGCTCATCCCGAAATCGAAATAAATCAAGCTGTATCAAAAAACTTTGCGGGGCAAAAGCTTCACGATATTTATGCAAGCTTTATCCCTGCAAAACCGCTTGAGCTTGCCGGGAGCAACAGCCACATACCCCCGTCGGACTTTGTTTTTCTGTGTCTGCCGCACGGGCAATCTCTTATGATGGCGCCTGCGCTTCTGAAAAGCGGGCACAAGGTAATCGACCTATCAGGGGATTTTCGGTACGACAACACGGAAATTTATGAAAAATGGTACGGTATAACGCATACCGCGAAAAAAGAAAATGCCGAGGCAATCTACGGCTTGCCTGAATTTTTCAGGCAAAACATTTCCGCCGCAAATTTCACATCAAATCCCGGCTGCTACACCACCACCGGCATACTGGCGCTCGCGCCTCTGCTTAAATACGGACTCATAAGCGAAAAAGGTATTATTATTGACGCAAAATCGGGCGTCACCGGCGCGGGCAGAAAAGAAAAGCTTGCATTCTCGTTTTGCGAAACAGACGACAATTTCAAAGCGTATTCCGTGCCTATGCACCGCCACACATCCGAAATTGAAGAACAGCTCACTAAGCTTTGCGGCAAGGATATTTGCCTGCTGTTTACGCCGCATCTGCTGCCCGTGAAGCGCGGCATACTCGCGACAATATACGCAGATATTGCGCCCGACGTTACACCCGAAATGATTGCACAGGCATACGCTGAATGTTATGCAAACGAGCCTTTTACGCATGTGCTCCCCACAGGTCAGCTTCCGGAGCTTAAATATGTTGTGGGGTCTAACAACTGCATGATTGGCTACGAGCTTTCGCCGCGCACCGGCAAAATCATTATTGTATCCTGCACCGACAACCTCATCAAGGGCGCAGCCGGTCAAGCAATACAAAACTTCAATCTGATGAACGGATTTGAAGAAACACTCGGGCTTCCGCGCACCGCTTGGTATTTATGATTGCTGCTCTGCTTTTTTTATAAAACCTCCCTTCTTTTTTCTTTATGAAAAAGAAAAAAGAAGCAAAAAAGAAACCTAACGAGTACACTAAAGCAGCAGTAACAGACGATAACTCAGTGCTAAAGCATTAGAAAAGAACCAAGAAGCAAAAAAGAAACCTAACGAATATATTAAAGCAGCAGTAACAGACGGTAAGTCAGTGCAAAGACATTTAAAAAAAGACAAAAAAACCTAACGAATACATTAAAGCAACAGCAGCAAGCAAATCAGTACAAAATCGACAAGTTATCAAATCTATACAATAAAAAGGTGGAAATTATGGACACTGCAAAAATGGAACAATATCAATCCAAAGCAAATATGCTGGTAGAGGCTCTGCCCTACATACAGCGCTTATTCGGCAAAACAATAGTTATCAAATACGGCGGTGCGGCAATGCTGCACGATGAGCTTACGCACAAGATAATGGAAGACATCACCCTGCTCAAGTTTGTCGGTATGAACCCGATTTTAGTGCATGGCGGCGGCCCCGACATCAACCAAATGCTCGGCGCGCTTGACATCAAGCCTAATTTTGTAGACGGGCTTCGTGTGACGGATGACGCAACCATGGAAATTGTGCAAATGGTGCTCACGGGGAAAATCAACAAGGAAATCGTCGCAAAGCTGAACAGCATGGGCGGTTCGGCAATTGGGCTGTGCGGCATTGACGGAAACATCATCAAGGCTGTAAAAGCGCCGCCTAAAAACGGCGTGGACCTTGGAAATGTAGGTAAAATCACCTCTATCAACACCACCCTGCTGAATACATTGGCACACGACCAATATATTCCCGTAATTGCGCCCGTGGGCGTTGGGAGCGACGGCAAGAGCTACAACATAAACGCTGACACGGTTGCAGGCGCGATTGCCGCAGCATTAGGCGCCGAAAAGCTGATTTTCCTAACCGACACCGATGGTATCCGCACGCGCGAAAACGACCCTAAATCCCTCTTGTATGTTGCCTCAAAAACAGATATACTTAATATGATTGAAGAAGGCAAAATCACCGGTGGAATGTTGCCCAAAGTTGCAAGCTGTCTTGACGCCATAAACAGCGGCGTAGGACGCGCACATATACTAAACGGTACAATTCCGCATCCGATTATATTGGAAATCTTTACCGATTCAGGTATCGGAACTATGGTGACAGGCTGAGCTTAACTGAATATAGTATTTCACAACGCATTTTATATTGTCGGAAAGGGTTGTTACATGACGTACAACGAACTAAAAAGTATTGATTCTAAATATTTCATGAAAGTATTCGGCACACGCCTGCCCGCCGTATTTACGGGCGGCACAGGCGCAGTGCTCACTGACACTGACCAAAAAGAGTACATTGATTTTCTTGCAGGGATCGCCGTCAACTGCCTTGGATATTCAGATGACGGTTTCAAATCCGCTCTCAAAAAACAAATCGACAGCGTAATTCATACTTGCAATTATTTTTACAACGAGCCACAGACACGGCTCGCTCAATTATTATGCGAAAAAACAGGCTTTGACCGTGTGTTCTTTGCAAACAGCGGTGCAGAAGCAAATGAATGCGCTTTAAAGCTCGCCAAAAAATATGCGTACGACAACAACAAGGCTTCCGACCGTTTTGTCGCACTCAAGCAAAGCTTTCACGGGCGCACGCTTGCCACACTTTCCGCTACCGGGCAAGATAAATTTCATGAGCCCTTCCGCCCTATGGTTTATGATTTCACAACCATTAGCGCGAATGATTTAACTGCCGCCAAAGCCGCCGTTACACCCGATAAATGCGGTGTAATAGTAGAAGTAATACAGGGCGAAAGCGGCGTTATTCCGCTTACAAAAGAATTTTTAGCACTGCTTCGCGCACTGTGCACAGAGCATGACGTGCCCCTCATTATTGACGAGGTGCAAACAGGCATGGGGCGCACAGGCAAGCTCTTAGCACAAGAGCATTACGACGTAAAAGCCGACATTACCACGCTCGCAAAGGCACTCGGAAACGGTGTGCCCATAGGCGCGTGTCTTGCCTCCGAAAAAATATCCGGTGCATTTTCTATCGGCGACCACGGCTCAACGTTCGGCGGCAATCCGCTTGCATGTGCGGCAGGTCTTTATGTCACAGAGGCTATTGATGAAAAGCTGCTGTGCAGCATAGAAAATCTCGGCGACTATTTTATTGAAAAGCTTCGTGCGCTTATGGCTGAGCATCCCGATATTATAACAGACGTGCGCGGCAAAGGGCTGCTTTTAGGGGCAGAGCTTTCAAGCAAGGCGGATGCGCACACCCTACAGCGCCTACTGCTGTCAATGGGCTTTATAGTGGGCACAGCAGGTGCAAACACGCTGCGTTTCGCGCCGCCGTACGTTATAACAAAAAAGCAGATTGATCTTTTAACAGATGCGCTGCATGAAATATTTCAGTAAACCTTAAAGCAGGCGCAACAGTCTGCTTTTTTAAAAAAGATTTTACCCGACACAGGAGGAAACAATGCCAAAACTTACAGACATCAAAAAAATTCTCGTAATAGGCTCCGGTCCGATAATCATCGGACAGGCGGCAGAATTTGATTACAGCGGCACGCAGGCGTGCAAAGCCTTAAGAGAAGAGGGCTACGAGGTTGTACTCATCAACTCCAACCCCGCCACCATAATGACCGACCTTGGTATGGCGGATAAGGTTTACATTGAGCCTATAAACCTTGACACCGTTATACGCATACTGAAAAAAGAAAAACCACAGGGCATAATCGCCACCCTCGGCGGGCAAACCGGGCTTAACATGGCAATAGAGCTTGATAACTGCGGCATACTTCCCAAGCTCGGCATACGCCTTTTGGGAACGCAGCTTGATTCTATCAAAAAAGCAGAGGATCGCGAGCTGTTCAAGGATTTGATGATTGAAAACGGGCAACAGACCACGCATTCCACAATCATAACAACTCTTGAAGAAGCAGAAGCCTTTTCACATGAATGCCCTTTTCCGCTTATTGTACGCCCCGCCTACACGCTCGGCGGCACAGGCGGCGGGGTTGCGCATAACATGGACGAGCTTATGGACATCACGGCGCGCGGGCTTAAGATGAGCATTATTCATCAAGTGCTTTTAGAGCAAAGCGTCGCGGGCTGGAAAGAGATTGAATATGAGGTTATTCGCGATAATGCCGATAACTGCATAATTGTATGCAACATGGAAAACATCGACCCTGTCGGTGTACACACGGGCGACAGCATAGTTGTCGCGCCCTCGCAAACGCTCAGCGACAAGGAATACCAAATGCTGCGCACCTCCGCGCTCAAAATCATCCGCGCGCTCGACATAAGGGGCGGCTGCAACATACAATATGCGCTCGACCCGCATTCTTATGATTATGTAGTAATAGAGGTTAATCCGCGCGTGTCACGTTCCTCTGCGCTTGCGTCCAAAGCAACAGGCTACCCCATTGCGCGTGTCGCGGCAAAAATCGCGGTGGGCTACAATCTCGACGAAATCAAAAACAATGTTACCGGAAAAACCTATGCCTGCTTCGAGCCTACGCTGGATTATGTTGTAACCAAGGTTCCGCGCTGGCCTTTTGATAAATTCACCGGGGCGGACCGCGCACTCGGTACCCAAATGAAAGCAACGGGCGAGGTAATGGCAATCGGCCGCAATATAGAGGAATCTCTGTTAAAAGCCATCGACTGTCTGGACGTCAAGCTCAATTACAATCTCGGCATGAAAAACATTGATGACTGGACGTTTAACGAGCTTGATGAATCTCTGCGCAACCCTGATGACGAGCGTATTTTCGTGCTGTCAAAGGCGCTTGAGCGCGGCTATACCGTTGAAAAGCTGCACGAAATTACACAAATCGATGAATTTTTCATTCACAAGCTTAAAAATATAGTAGATCTCTCTCAATGCCTGCGCGGCTATACGCTTGAGGATTTACCCGAAAACCTGCTCAGAAACTGCAAAAAAGTCGGCTTCGGCGACGGATATATCGCGGACTGCATAGGTGCGCACGAATCGCAAATCACATATATGCGCGGTGCACTCGGTATTCACCCCTCATTTAAAAAGGTCGATACCTGCGCCGGTGAATTTAAAGCGGTTACGCCCTACTATTATTCCACCTATGACAACGAGGACGAGGTAGAGGTCAGCAAGAAAAAGAAAGTTATCGTGCTTGGCTCTGGGCCCATTCGCATCGGTCAGGGTATCGAATTTGACTATTGCTCCGTGCACTCTGTCAATACCTTAAAAGAGCTTGGATACGAGTCTATTATAATCAATTCCAACCCCGAAACGGTATCTACCGATTTTGACACCTCCGACAAGCTGTATTTTGAGCCGCTTACCAAGGAATGCGTGCTCGATATTATCAACAAAGAACGTCCCGAGGGCGTGATCGTGCAATTCGGCGGACAAACAGCCATCAACCTTGCAAAGCCCATTGAGGACACCGGCAAAACGGTGCTCGGAACATCGGTTGCCGATATTGACCGCGCAGAGGACAGAGATCGCTTTTTACACGTGCTGCAAGACCTAAACATCCCGCTTCCCAAAGGCGATACGACTTTCTCGCTCGAACACGCTCTTGAAGCGGCGGCGGACATCGGTTATCCTGTGCTGGTGCGCCCGTCATACGTGCTCGGCGGACGCGGCATGGAGATTGTGTACAACGACGCAGAGCTTACCGAATACATGACCATGGCGGTAGAGGTTTCCCCCGACAAGCCCGTACTTGTTGATAAATATGTAGTGGGCAAAGAAATCGAAATGGACGCAGTCTGCGACGGCAATGACGTGCTCGTTGTGGGCATCATGGAGCATCTTGAACGCGCAGGTGTGCACTCGGGCGACAGCTTCGCTGTATATCCTACACAATCCATATCCAAAGAAGCTAAGAAAAAAGTCGCGGAATACGGCATTGCTTTAGGGCGTGCACTCAATATTCAAGGGCTTTACAACATTCAATTCGTGATGGACAAGAACGACAACGTCTATGTAATAGAGGTAAACCCGCGCGCAAGCCGCACAGTTCCCATACTTTCCAAAGTAACAGGAGTGGACATGGTTGGGCTTGCAACACGCATAATGATGGGCGAAACTCTCAAGAGCATGGGCTATGAAACGGGCATTTACAAAGAATCCAAGCTGATAACCGTCAAAGCGCCCGTATTCTCATTCTCTAAGCTTGCGACAGTAGACACCTTCTTAGGGCCTGAAATGAAATCCACGGGCGAGGTTATGGGCACAGATCGCACATTCCTAAAAGCGCTCAAAAAAGCATTTCTTGCTTCCGGCAGCAGTATTCCTAAAAGTGAGGGCACAATACTTTTGAGCGTTGCAAACAGAGATAAGGAAGAGGCTTTAGGTGTTGCCCAAAAAATGCGCGCATGCGGCTTTAAGCTGTGCACCACGCCCGGTACTCACCAATATTTCAGCGAGCACAAATTTGAAACAGAGCTTATTCCGAACGAAAATGTGCTGAAGTGCATCAAGGACGGCGCATTTGACCTCATTGTAAACACCCCTACGCGCGGCAAACAAAAAACGCGCAGCGGGTTTATGCTGCGGCGCACCGCTGTCGGCTTTAACGTACCGTGCATAACATCTATGGATACAGTCGGTTCTATGCTCAAGGTGCTTGAAGCAGATGACAAGCTGAGCATTATTCCCTTGAACGAATATAAATAAGGGGGAATAAATTATGATGGAGCAAATACTGCTTATAAAAGCAACGGAGAAGGACGCACCCGAAATACTTGCCATCACTAAGCTTGCGTTTGATTTATATGCAAAGGAAATCCGCAAACGCGAAAGTGTAGCGGCGCTTTATGAAACCTTAGATGATGTGAAAAATGACATTCGCAATAAAAATGTGTACATTGCAAGAATCGACGGCGAAATGGCAGGCAGCGTGCGCTTTGAAATTCTGACAGACGGCATCGCCTATCTAAGCCGTTTCTCCATTGACCCTGAGGCTCAAAACCTTGGCATCGGCGGGCTGCTGCTTGAAAAAGTACGCATTGAGAGCCTGCCGCTCGGAGTGCGCGCCATTGCGCTGCACACGGCCTCCAAAATGCGTTCCACCGTTTCTTTTTATCTCAAAAACGGCTATTATATCCACTCAATTTCTAAAGACAGCGACTATATTCGTGCGCTGATGGTAAATGAAATTTGTGAAATGGATGAGATGTTTGACTATGAAACTGTGTGCGCACTCGCAAAGCATTGACATACGACAGTTTATTTTGATATTCTATGCTTACAAATAACATACGGAGGAATTTATCATGATTTCATTACTTATGGGGCTTGCCGCACTGATATGCGATATATTATCGCTGTTTCCGCAAATCGGAGTACCATACCTCTCGCTTATCGGCTTTGTGCTCGCCATTGTTGCGGTTGCAACGGGCAGCAAAATTATCAAAATTGACCCTAAAGACAAAAATGCACGCGCAGGTAAGGCAATCGGCGTTATATGTATAGTGCTTGCCGTATTAGCAGTGCTTTTCGGTCTTGTACTCGTTCCGCTTGGGTGCATCGCACTCATGATATAACACGGCTGACAGAATGTCGGTGCAAAAAATCTTGTATCGAATTCCACCGAAAATCCAATTGCTTACACAGTAATGTCTGCAAGCATATTACTTCGCATTATTCGGATTTCTTCACAAAAAAAGACCGCTCACGCGGTCTTTTTTGCAATCATATTTACATATTATCTGAAAGTGTTGCTTGATTAAGCTCATTATTCGGAAGCTTTGCGAGCTCCTTAACCTTATCAAGAGCAAGCCCCATTGCCTCGGTGATACGCGTACCGTATTCAACATCTGCAAGATAACAATGCACCGCATGACGATACTTAACATTATTTGTTACCGATTCAATGTTTCGCGCCGTATTCTCTATCAGCAGCGCACGTTTATCCTCGCTCATCAACCGATAAAGCTTCCCCGGTGCAGCAAAACAATCATCTGTCGGGTCATTTTTAGGGTCAAACCCATACACCGCGCCCGAAAGGTCAAGCGGCGGCTCAAGCACCTCAGGCTGCGGCGACCACTGCTCCGCGCTGTTTGGCGTATATGCAACAGTGCCTCCAAAGTTGCCGTCCACGCGCATCATGCCGTCACGATGATATTCATTTACCTCAACCTTTGCACGATTTACCGGAATATGATTATGATTTACGCCCAAACGATACCGCTGCGCGTCACCATACGCAAAAAGCCGTCCCTGCAAAAATTTATCAGGTGAAAAACCAATACCGGGAACTACATGCGCGGGTGAAAACGCCGCCTGTTCAACCTCAGCAAAATAATTTTCAGGGTTACGATTAAGCTCCACAACCCCTACTTCATGCAACGGATATTCCGCGTGCGGCCATACCTTGGTAATATCAAACGGATTTTCATAGTGCTTTTTAGCCTGTTCCTCAGTCATAATTTGCACATACATCGTCCACTTAGGATAATCTCCGCGCTCAATCGCCTCGAATAAATCTCTGCCATGGCTTTCACGATCCCGCCCGACAAGCTCCTCTGCTTCGCTGTCTGTCAAATTTTTAATTCCCTGCTGTGTTTTAAGATGGAACTTACACCACACACGTTCGTTTTTATCATTATACAAGCTAAACGTATGCGACCCAAAGCCATGCATATGGCGATAAGAAGCCGGAATACCTCTGTCAGACATCACAACGGTTATTTGGTGTATTGCCTCGGGCAAAAGCGTCCAAAAATCCCAATTGTTTTGCGCACTGCGCATATTGGTTTTCGGGTCGCGCTTAACCGCGCGGTTAAGGTCGGGGAAATCATGCGCGTCGCGGATAAAGAATGTAGGTGTATTATTTCCCACCAAATCCCAATTTCCATCATCCGTATAAAACTTCATTGCAAATCCACGAATATCACGCTCTGCATCCGCCGCGCCGCGTTCACCTGCAACCGTCGAAAAACGCACAAACATATCCGTCTTGCTTCCTTTTTTAAATACCTTTGCACGCGACCACTGCGAAACATCCTCTGTAGCCGTAAACGTGCCGTACGCGCCGCTGCCCTTAGCGTGCATTCTGCGCTCGGGAATCACCTCTCGCTCAAAATGCGCTAACTTCTCCATAAGCCATACATCCTGCATCACAACCGGTCCGCGTTCCCCCGCTGTAGCGGAATGTTCATTCTCACCTACGGGCGCGCCCACTTCATTTGTCAACTTTCTTTTCTTGTCCATTAAAAATACCCCCTTTTTGAACAGATAATGATTATTAAACCATTCAAATACACATTAAACCGCATATCAAAAATTTATTTTTCACTCAACCTTACACTCTTACTTATTTAATTTCTTTTTCATAAGATCCGTATCCATGCTGTAAAGTATAGCCGCCTCGGGCGTAATTTTCTTTTTTTCACATAATCGCAGCAAGCTCGTGTCCATTGTAATCATACCCGCCGCCTCCGACGCTGCAATCTCATCATCGATCTGCTGCGTTTTCGCCTCGTGAATCATCTCCCTTATGGCTGCATTGCACATCATGATTTCAAACGCCGGGACAGCGCGTCCGCTGACCGTTTCCACCAACTGCTGTGAAATCACCGCCTGTAATACCATCGAAAGCTGCACGCGTATCTGCCCTTGTCTGCTCGGCGGGAAAGCATCTATGAGCCTGTCTATCGTATTCACCGCGCCTGTTGTGTATAATGTTGATATAACAAGATGCCCTGTTTCCGCCGCTGTAAGCGCCACGCTCATCGTTTCGCAGTCCTGCATTTCTCCTAATAAAATCACATCCGGCGACTGCCGCAGTGCGGCACGCAGCGCAACCGCATAGCTCTGTGTATCCGTCACAATCTCACGCTGACTTATTATGCTCTTATTATGCTTATGCAAATATTCTATAGGGTCCTCCAGCGTTATCACATGAGCATTGCGTGTTTTATTTATTCTGTCCGCCATGCACGCAAGCGTTGTAGATTTTCCGCTGCCCGCAGGCCCTGTAACAAGCACCAGCCCCTTTTTTTCATTGCTTAGCTTCAACACCGTTTCAGGTATACCAAGGCTGCACGGGTTTGGCAATTCAAAGGCAATCACGCGCACCACCGCAGCAAGCGAACCGCGCTGACGATATACACTCACGCGATAACGTGATATGCCCACAATCGAAAACGAAAAATCATCATCCCCACCGCGCATTACGCTTTCAAGGTTTCTCTGCCCCAATATATACAGCTCCTGAATTGCTTTATCGGTGTCATCGGGAGTCAAAATTTCTTCACCGTATCGTTCAATTTTGTTATTGATTTTTAAAGAAATCGGAAGCCCTGCCACAATAAAAACGTCTGATGCCGCCAAGCCTGCCGCCACTGTTAAAATTTGTTCAATGCCCATTTTTATTCCTCCGCTTTTTACCGAATCCAACGCTTTTTCTTTTTTTGTGAGCGTCTGCGCGCAATATGTCTGCGCCATGCGCCGATTTGATATGTAATATGTATACAATAATAGCTTCTCGTACCATAAAAGTATTGCTTACTTTAGTATAATCATATGTGTGAATATTGTAAAGCGGCTCAATTTTTTTGTTCCTATATATTGCACA
>JAVXIJ010000010.1:267-24824 GCA_036648415.1 Christensenella sp. | reverse complement strand
GGAGTTTGACAATCCGCAGGCGGTTATTTTGCGCGACGGTGAAGAAGTAATTGTATCGAAAACGGAAATTGAAATTGGGGATAAAAAGGTGCTGGAAAGCCGTTTTTCTATGCGAGAGGATGATATGTGCGTGGCGTTTTCAGACGGCGCAATACACGCGGGCGTGGGGCAAACGCTGAATTTCGGATGGCAGCGCGACAATATTGTGGAATATGCCAAGCGCGCATACCGCAAAGAGATGCCCGCTCGTGCCATGACAAAGCTGCTTTTGTCGGCGTGTAATTCGCTTTACGACGGTAAACCGGGGGATGATACAACCTTTGTGACGGTTAAGGTGCGCCGCGCGCGCGAAGCACATATCATGGTCGGACCGCCGGTGGATTCGGCGCGTGACGCGGAGCTTGTTTCACGGCTTTTGGATGCAGACGGACTAAAGGCTGTGTGCGGAGGTACAACCTCGCAAATCGTGAGCCGCGTGTCGGGCAGAAAGCTCAGTGTTAAAATAGATTATAAGGACGCGGGAGTGCCGCCTACAGGAAGCATAGAGGGTATAGACCTAGTGACAGAGGGCGTGGTTACACTTGCGCACACATATGAAATTATGCAGCACTATATGTCAGAGCAAAGCGATATGGAAGAAATGTTTGATATATTTAAGCAGGATGGCGCGTCAAAGCTTGCAAAGCTGCTTTTAGAGGAATGTACGGGTGTGCATTTTATTGTGGGGCGCGCGGCAAACCCCGCGCATCAAAATCCTGATTTACCGATAGATTTGAGCCTTAAACTGCGTATGGTTAAGGACATTGCGAAACTGCTGCGCCAAATGGGTAAGGATGTTGAGCTTGAATATTGCTGACATAGATGCCGAAAGCCGTGCTGTGTACACATATTTCATGTAAAAAAATATATTTATAAGCAATTTCAATAAAAAGGTTAATGTTCAACACTTCGTGGTTATAAATCATACATAGAAGTGTTTTTCATATGCAAAAGGAGAAAAAATGAAAAAGTTTTTTGGCAGTACTGCGGGAAAAGTGGCCATTGTAACGGTGGTTGTGCTGCTTATATTCGGCGTTTTTATGCTGAAAATGTCGCAGGATGAAAAAGCTGTAAACATAGAACCGGAGGCGGCAGTTGCGGAGTGGACAAGCGCGGGGTTGCCTGTTTTTGTTGATTTTACGGCGGATTGGTGCCCATATTGTAAGGAAATGGAGCCAATAATAGAGGAAATTAAGCAAGAATATGCAGGAAAAATGCACTTTGTGACGGTAAATGTAGATGAACAAAGTAAAATAGCACAGGCATTCGGCACGGGGAGTGTTCCCTCATATGCAGTTTTAGATGCACAGGGAAATTTGCTTGATCTTTATGAAGGTGCTGCGACAAAAGATGTGATTACCGCGTTTATTGAAGACACATTAGGCACAGGAGAACTCGCATGAATGAGTTTTTAACGGGTTTGTCACAAATTATCACGCAAAATATCTGGATAGGCCCGCTGGTTGCTCTTTTGGCGGGAGTGTTGACATCCTTTACGCCTTGCTCATTGTCAACCTTTCCGCTCGTTATAGGCTATGTCAGCGGAAACAAAAGCGGCAGACATTCGGCACTTATTTATTCTTTGCTTTTTTGCCTCGGAATGACTGTGACATTCACGGCTTTAGGCGCGGTGCTTGCGGTATTAGGACAATATTTGAGCGTGATGGGCAGTTGGTGGTATATCATACTCGGCGCACTTATGGTGTTCATGGCGCTTGTGATGTGGAATGTAATAAAGATTTTCCCGTCTTGCGGGGTGCGCCCGGTGACTACAAAAAAAGGCGGCTTAGGTGCGTTTTTGTTGGGGCTTTTGGGCGGGGCGTTTGCTTCGCCGTGCGTAACACCGGTGCTGGCGGCAATTTTGGCTGTAATATCGAGTGGGCTCAATTTGGGAATCGGAATATTGATGCTCATTACATACTCCGTCGGCAACAGTATATTGATTGTGGCGGTGGGCACCGGAATGGGGGCGCTAAACCAAATCGGTGCGTCACAAAAGTTTGCAAAGGCAGGGAAATGGATTAAGGGTATATTAGGAGCGGTAATTCTTGCGTTGGGATTATATTTGTTTTATATTGGTTTTTAAATAGCAAAACACAGGGGCATTTATGAAACGTAAAAGCGGACGTGAAGTAAAGAATATCGGAGTCTTGCTTGTTGCTGTGGTTATTATTATTTCAGTGGGAGTAAGCGCGTTTGTCGGCATTACGATTGTTAATACAAATAATTTAGCTGCCTATACCAATGAAATTTACACTCGTCCGTATGCGACAAACAATGCCGCGTGGAAAATGCGTATGCGGATATTGTTGGCGCGAAACACAATGCTTGAGCTGTTGATCGGAAGTGAACATGGCGAAAATCAAGAAGAAAAATTGCAGCAGCTACAGCGTATGCGTGAAAACACGCCGCAGCTTGAAACGGAACTCAGAAGCCAGTACAGCGGGCAATCAGAAACAGCGGAGTTATTGATAGCAAAATATGAAGAGCTGCAAAAGCTGCACGATAGATGTATTGGGCTTATAAATCAAGGTAACCGCCGTGAGGCAGAGGAACTTCTTTATCATACCGCGCCGCCGATTTATGATGAAGCGGAAGCATATATAAATCAAATTATAAATTTTTCTCAGCAGTCTATTGATGAATATGTGAACAGAGCGTATGCGCTTAATGACGCTACAAACCAATTGGCGCTCGTTTGCGGCATTGTTTTAATTTTGCTTACGGTGGGTGTTTCTGTTGCCTTTATGCACGCAATTAAAAGAAAAAACGCGGATATTATTCATAGTAATGCACTGTTTCGCATTATTTCGGAAAGTGTAGATGATGTTTTTATGGTGTATGACCGTACTACAGAACGGGTGGAATTTGTAAGTGATAATATAGAACAAATGTTGGGGGTTGACGCAGACGCGTGTAAGCGAAACATGTGGATTGCGCGTGCATATCTTGATGACGAAACCTTTCAGCGCTTGTCTTCTATTTTCAGAAGTCCTCATGCAGAAGAAGTATGTTCATATGAGTTTGTGATGACGGACCCGAAAACAGGCAGTAGAAAAGAACTCGCCAGCAAGCGTTATCCCATTATTAAAGATAATAAAGTAATAAAGTTTGTATATGTTACACAAGATCTTACGGAAACAAAAACGGTAGAGCATATGCTGCGTACGGCGCTTATGCGCGCAGAAAATGCCAACGCGGCAAAACGTGAATTTTTGTCGCGTATGAGCCATGAAATCAGAACGCCCATGAACGCAATAAGCGGAACATTGCGCTCGCTTGAATATTCCGTTGATGATACCGAAAAAGCACGAGCATATATAAATAAAATCCAATTGTCGATGAATCATTTATTAGAGCTTATCGGAGATATTCTTGATATGTCTAAAATTGAAAGCGGAAAGCTTACGTTGGATATAAAAGAGTTTGATTTGCAGGAGATGATTCGTGATGTGGCGGCGATTATGCAGCCCAAGGCAGAGGAAAACAGGCAGATATTTGATGTGGTTTTTAAAAATATAACCTGCGATATATTAAGCGGAGATGAGCTGCGTATAAAGCAGGTGTTACTGAATTTCTTGTCAAATGCGTTAAAATTCACTCCGGAGCATGGCAAAATCCGAGTCACGGTTGAGGAAACGGAACGTAAGGGAAACATGGTGTGTATAAAATTTGAAGTGAAAGATACCGGAATAGGAATGCAGGCGGAATTTTTAAAGCGCATTTTTGAACCGTTTGAACAAGCAGAAAGCGCTACATATCGCAAGTATGGCGGGACAGGGTTGGGGATGCCGCTTTCAAAAGCGATGGTTGAATCCATGGGCGGAAAAATAGAGATTGCAAGCGAGCCTGAAATGGGAAGCATATTTTCTTTCAGGCTGTGGTTATCGTGTGATGGAACATCCGAGATAAGAACAGCGCGAAATGTGCTGATTGTGGAGGATAATGCGGAACAAAGAGGTAATCTGGAATTGCTGTGCAGGCGACTTAGTGTTAATGTAAGCATTGCCGTATCGGGGGTGGAAGCGGCAAAGATGCTTGAAGAAAAGGAAACTGATTTTGATTTGTGCTTTATTGACCTTTATATGCCCGATATGGATGGTATTCGTACAGCGGAATGGATACGTTCAAAAATCGGGGAAGATGTGTATATAGTGCTGATGTCGGAATATGAATACAAAAACATTGAACAAGAAGCAAGACTTGCCGGTGTGAATGATTTTCTAACGAAGCCTATTTCAAAAGAGGGCGTGGAGCGCGTAGTACAAAAGGCATTCGGTATAAAATGCGCTTTGAGCGAAAAAGAGGATTATGATTTTAGAGGAAAACGATTATTGATTGCTGAAGACAACGAGCTTAATATGGAGGTTGCAAAGGAAATGTGTGAACGCGCGGGTTTTGAAGTCGTGAGCGCGTATACAGGAAAAGAAGCGGTGGATAAATTTGCGGCATCGGCGGAAAAATATTATGATGCAATTTTGATGGATATACATATGCCCGTGATGAACGGAAATGAAGCGGCAAGGGAAATAAGAGAACTCGGACGTAAAGATTCGCTTTCGGTAGGCATATTTGCAATGACTGCGAATGCGTTTTATGAGGATGTGGAGGAAGCGATAAAAAGCGGTATGAATGAACATTTTTCTAAGCCGATAGAGCCTAAAATAGTATTTGCGGCGCTGAATAGATTTTTTAATGATAAAAACGGAGGAGGACAGTATGAATATTGATACATTAAAGCAGGCGGGTATCGATTATGATGACGGATTGCGGCGTATGAGCGAAAACGCGGACCTTTACCATAAGTTCCTCAATAAGTTTACAGAAGACACAAGCATGGAAAAATTGCAATGCAGCCTTCAGAAAATGGATTTAGCAGCGGCATATGAAGCCGCGCATACTTTAAAAGGAACGAGCGCTACATTGGGAATGTATGAATTGTCTGATTGCTGCGCAGAGGTGTGCATGAAGCTGCGCAGGAAAAGCGAGTATGTTGATATTGCGGCGGTAAAAGAGGCTTATAAAAAAGTGGTGCAGGCGATACTTAAGTAAAAAGGGGATGTTCCTATGAAACAAAAGGTGCTGATAGTTGATGATATGGAAGTCAATCGTGCAGCGTTAGATGAACTTTTGCATATTGAATATGACACGCTGTGCGCTTGTAGCGGCAGTGAAGCCATACGTATTTTAGAGCGGGAACGTGATAATATTTCTCTGGTTTTGCTCGATTTGGTTATGCCGGATGTAAACGGATATGATGTGTTGCAATACATGAATTTTAACGGAATTATAAAGCATACGCCTGTAATGCTTGTGACGGCGGCGGACACCAAGGATTCAGAGGAAAAGGGCCTTAATATGGGCGCGGTAGATTTTATTCGTAAACCATATGCGCCTAAAGTGGCAAAACGCAGGATAAAGAATGTTCTTGAGCTTTATGGCTATCAGAGTGATTTGGAAACGGTGCTTGAGAAAAAATCCGAAACGCTTTCAAATATAAATGAAATTATTGTTGCGGTGTTGACCTCTGTTTTAGAAACAAAAACACCGGAATCAAAAGAGCATATACAGCGCGTGCGGCTGTATACTCGCGAACTGTTAAAATATGTTTATGAATACCATGATGACAAATACGGCCTCAGTCCGCAGACTATTGAAACGATTTGTATGGCATCGGTGCTGCATGATATAGGAGAGCTTTTGATACCTGAACAGATATTAAGGAAGAGCATGGCTGACCGATCAAAAGAAGAAACACTTATTTGGCAGCAGCATACAATCAAGGGCTGCAAGCTTTTAGAGCCGATGAAAAATATAGAAAACAAGAATTATATAGAATATTGTTATGATATTTGCCGTTATCATCACGAAAAGTGGGATGGCTCGGGGTTTCCCGATAAGCTTTCGGGAGAGGAAATCCCGCTGTGTGCGCAGGCGGTGGGGCTTGCACATAGGTATGATCGTGAGGCTGTTGAACACGGATGTGAACAAGCCGTGCAAACAATACAATTAGCGGAAAGTAATACATATTCGCCGGTATTGATGGAAACATTCAGCCTTGTGGCGGAAAAATTCAAAGAAATAAATGATAAGAATCCGGAATTGGGAAAATAGTATAAATTCGGCATATAAATGCAGAGCTGTGTATTTTGGCGAGGTGTGAAGATACAGAATAATTTTTGCGCGGTGTTTGCAACTCCGTCATTTTTTTGTGCGTCTGTTTGTGCTATAATGATACAGTTCATCAGAGTGATTTTGAGGGGTATTATTATGCTGGCAGCATTAAGCGACATAACTGTTGCGTACGGAGAAACTGAAATTTTAACAGAGGTTACCGCAAACATAAATGCGGGTGACAGAATTGGACTTATCGGCCCTAACGGTGCGGGTAAAACAACGTTGTTGAATACTCTTGTAAAGCGTATAGCGCCCGAACAGGGCAATATAACGCATAAAGCAGATTTGTCTATTGGTTATTTAGAGCAAAACAGCGGACTTAATGCGCAAAACACAATTTTAGAGGAGATGCGCGGTGTTTTTCAAAAAGCGCTGGACGCGGGAGAGCGTATGCGCAGTTTGGAGCGCGAAATGGGTGTGCATCCTAATGATAAAGGGTTGCAGACGCAGTATTCGCGTGCTCAAAATGTGTTTGAGGCGGGTGGCGGATACAATTTTGAATTGGAAATAAAGAAAATATTAAACGGTATGGGGTTTGCGGATAAGGCATACGAAACGAATATTTCCACACTTTCAGGGGGAGAAAAAACACGCCTTGCAATTGCTAAGCTGCTTTTGTCGGATCCTGAATTGCTGATACTCGATGAGCCTACCAATCATCTCGATTTTAAGACATTGATGTGGCTGGAAAATTATCTGAATGGGTATAAGGGCGCTGTGCTGATAGTGTCGCATGACCGTTATTTTTTAGATAAGCTGGCTAAAAAAATATGGGAGCTTGATGACGGAGAGCTTACGGAATATACGGGTAATTATACGCAGTATAAGCAATTAAAAGCAGAATATGTTTCGTATCGCTTAAAGGAATATGAAAAGCAGTCGCGTTCTATTGCACATATGGAGGATTATGTGGCGCGCAATTTGACGCGTGCGTCCACGGCAAAAAGCGCGCAGAGCCGTGTAAAGCAGCTCAGTAAAATTGACCGTATAAAAAAACCAAAAACGAAAGTTGCTTCACCGTCATTGAGGTTTGATTTTTCGCAGAATCCATCACTTGAGGTGTTAAATGTCAATGCTTTGACGCTTTATGTAGGGGAAGAAAAAGCTGTGCTTGCGCGTGACGTGAGCATAACGCTTGAGCGCGGCGAAAAAGCGGCGGTAATAGGGGATAACGGCACAGGAAAATCCACACTTATTAAGGAGCTTGTGCGTGCGGCGGCAGGGGAAGCAGAGCCAAACATTGTATTCGGAAAGAATGCCGCGGTAGGTTATTATGATCAGGAAAATAAAAACATGACACCCACAAAAACGGTGTTACAGGAGGTGTGGGACGCGTATCCGGCGCTTCTTGAATATGGCTCGCGCTCTATGCTCGGCAGGGTGCTGCTCACGGGTGAAGAGGTATATAAGCACATAAGTGACCTTTCGGGCGGCGAACGCGCTAAGGTGGGGCTTGCGCTTTTGATGTGCGGAGAATACAACGTGCTGCTGTTGGATGAACCTACAAATCACTTGGATCTTCCCGCGCGCGAAAGCTTGGAGTCGGCATTGCGTGAATATGCGGGCACTCTTCTTTTTGTGTCGCATGACCGTTATTTTATAAATGCGCTTGCAGGTAAAATTTATGAGATTGCGGACGGCGGAGTGGAGGAATTTGACGGCAGCTTTGACGAATATCGCATGAAAAAGGAATGTGAACAGCAGCAGGAGCCCGAGCAGCCTATCGCTAAAAAAACGGCGGCGCAGATTGCCGATGTAAAGAACCCGAAACAGCGCCGTGCAGAAGAAGCAAAGCGCAGAGAGCGCATATCGTCGTTAGAGAAAAAAATTGCGGCGGCGGAGGAGCGTACGGCGGAGCTTAATATGCAGATTGAGGATAATCCCACGGATTTTGAGCTGTTGAGCAAAAACTGCGCAGAGCTTGAGATATTAAAGGTAAAGCATGAAAAGCTTATAGAGGAATGGATGCTTATAGCAGATGATACATAAATTCACTTGTGAATTGTTGTTATGTATATTATAATGATTAGGTATGACAGAAAGAGGTTTTAATTTTGAAGATACTAAACTCTATGACAGGTAAAAAGGAAGAGCTTACGCCGCTTCATGCGGGGCAGTTTAATATTTATGCGTGCGGACCGACGGTGTATAATTATTTTCATATCGGCAACGCGCGTCCGTTTATTGTGTTTGATACGTTAAGACGATATTTAGAATATCGCGGCTATAAGGTAAAGTTTGTGCAGAATTTTACAGACGTGGATGATAAAATGATTCGTGTGGCACAAGAGGAAAACATTACTGTAAAAGAGCTCGGCGACAGATATATTGATGAATATTTTAAGGACGCCAAAGCGCTTAACATTCGTCCGGCGACGGTGCATCCAAAGGCGACAGAGCACATTGACGACATTATTGCGCTTGTGCAAAAGCTTGTGGATTCAAACCACGCATATGAGCTTAACGGCGATGTATATTTTGACACGCAAAGTTTCCCGCGTTACGGCAAGCTTTCGGGGCAGGACCTTGATGAGCTGGAGCTTGGGTCGCGCATAGATATTAACGAAAACAAGAAAAACCCGATGGACTTTGCGCTGTGGAAGGCAAAAAAAGAGGGCGAGAGTGCGTGGAAGAGCCCGTGGGGCGAGGGACGCCCGGGGTGGCATATTGAATGCTCGGCTATGAGCATGAAATATTTAGGAGAAACGCTCGACATTCACGGCGGCGGGCAGGATTTAAAATTTCCGCACCACGAAAATGAGATTGCACAAAGCGAAGCTGCGACGGGTAAGCCGTTTGCAAATTACTGGATGCACAATGGATATATTAACATTGACAACAAAAAAATGTCGAAGTCGGCGGGGAATTTTTTCACGGTGCGCGATATTTTAAAGGAATTCAGAGGAGCGGCGGTGCGTTTGTTTATGCTCAGCGCGCATTATGCAAACCCGATAAATTTTTCGCGTGAGCTTTTGACACAGTCGGAAACGGCATATGACCGCATAATGAATTGCCGTCATAACCTTGAATTTGCAGCTGCGCATCCCAAGGATATTGCAATTGATATTGCACCCGTAATTGCGGCGGCACAAGAAAAATTTGACGCGGCGATGGATGATGACCTCAACACCGCAGACGCAATCGGAGGCATATTTGAATATGTAAAAGAATTAAATACTTTATTTATGAACGGCGGACGCGCAGATGATGCAAAGTCGGCGCTTGTATTGCTTGATACACTAATGGATGTGCTTGGTATTTTGCCCGCAGAGGAAGAAACAGTTCCGCAGGAAATCATTGATTTAGCGGACAAACGCAGCGCGGCACGCGCAGAGAAAAACTGGGCTGAGGCTGACCGTTTGCGTGATGAAATAACCTCACGCGGATATGAAATGAAAGACACGCCTGATGGTGTTAAAATTAACAAAATTTAGTAGGGGGAATGTGAAATGCAAGGTGCTTTTAATTTTATGATTTTATTCGACATTTTTATCGCGATTTATCTGTTGTATTATGCGATTAAGGGGTCGGGTAAGGCGTACGAAAATGATTATCCGGAGGAAATGCAGGCTGAACATCGTAAGCTGTTAAGGCTGTTTTGCTGGATTACGAGTGTACCGCTTTTGGTGTTGTCGGTGCTTGAATATATGAGCCCTAATAAAGCAATGTCTGTTTGGAGCATTATCAGTATTGTTTATATACTGTCCTGCGTGGTTGCGTATTTTATAGTGTTCCGTGTAAAATTCAAGACATACCTTAAAGATCCACGCAAAAATATTCCGAAAAAATAAAATTGCGTGTATGTACAACTAAAAAGCATCGCAAAGACGCTGCAAATGTGCGGCGTTTTTGCGGTTGTAAACAATAAAATTAAGATTATGGAGGAACGAAAAGTGAGTGAGGATTGTACACATGACTGTGACAGCTGTTCGCAGAGCTGTGGTGAGGGCGAACAAACCCCTGCGGATTTTCTTGAAGCACCTAATGAAGCAAGCAGCATTAAAAAGGTAATCGGTATAGTAAGCGGAAAGGGCGGAGTGGGGAAATCTCTTGTGACTTCCATGCTGGCGGTTTTATTGCAGCGCGATGGGCTTAACACGGCGATTTTGGATGCAGATATTACGGGTCCGTCCATACCTAAAATGTTTGGCGTTACAGAAAAGGCGCGCGGTACAGAGGATACGATTTTTCCTGTATGCACAAAAAAAGGCATACAGATGATGTCTGTTAATTTGCTGCTGCCTGATGAAACAGACCCTGTTGTGTGGCGCGGGCCTGTGATTGCGGGCACGGTTACTCAATTTTGGAAGGATGTAATTTGGACGGATGTAGATGTAATGTTTGTGGATATGCCGCCGGGTACAGGGGATGTTCCGCTTACAGTATTTCAGTCTATACCGCTTGACGGAATAATAGTGGTGACCTCTCCGCAGGAGCTGGTATCGCTTATTGTAGGCAAAGCGGTCAAGATGGCGAACATGATGAATGTGCCCGTATTGGGGCTTATAGAAAACATGAGTTATCTGAAATGTCCTGATTGTGCAAAAGAAATTCAGGTTTTTGGGGAAAGTCATGCGGAAGAAACAGCAGAGAGATTTGGTATTTCGGTGCTTGGAAGAGTGCCGCTTGACCCCGAAATTGCGCGCGCGGCAGATACAGGAGAGCTTGAGAATATAAAAGGCGAGTGGCTAAACGATGCGGCGCAGATGGTGAAAAAGCTGTGAGTGAAAAAGCGCTTTTGGCGGAGCAGTATTTTAAAGACGGTTACAACTGCTGTCAGGCGGTGGTGCTTGCATTTGCGGAAGAAGCGGGAATAGAGCGCGAAACGGCACTTCGCATAGCGTCATCTTTTGGCGGAGGAATGGGACGGCTGCGCGAGGTATGCGGCGCGGTAAGCGGAATGTTTATGATTGCGGGGCTTGTAAAGGGCTATACCTCTCCTACCGATACGCAGGCAAAGGCGGAGCATTATGCGCGCATTCAGCGGCTTGCGGCGGAATTCAGAAAGCAAAACGGAGCTATCGTATGCAGAGAGCTTTTGGGGCTTAAGGAAACAAAGAGTGAGGCTGTGCCCGAGCAAAGAACGGAAGCGTATTATAAAAAACGGCCATGCGCAGAGCTTGTAAGGTGTGCGGCGGAAATATTAGAAAAAGAGCTTTGATATTGAAATCCCTCGTAATTTCGGCGCGAGGGATTTTTTTGGGGCAAAACGGCAAATACAAATATAGGATTAAGGCGGAGGCTGCGCAGAAGATTATATAACGATTCTGTGAATAATTGATACAACAGTTGAAAAAACTGATAAAAATCACTATAATGTAGAGTACGTGAATGCAAGCGATAAATTGGTACGCATGAGGTGTTTAAAATTAAAATTATAGATATTACGCATGAATTAAATAATGAAACGAAAGTATACGAGGGCGACCCGCACGTTCGTTTAGAGCAGTTTTTTACAATTGAAAGCTATGGGTATGCCGTTACAAAGCTTACGATGGGTACGCACAGCGGTACGCATATTGACGCGCCTGCACATGTTGTGATTGGCGGAAAAACCGCAAAAGAGGTTTCGCTTTCCACATTGATAGGTGAAGCGGTGCTGGTAGATAAAAAAGAATTTAAGGTCGGACGCGGCACTAAGCGTCTTATTTTAAAGGGCTCGCACGGCGCAGAGGGCAGGCTCACGGAAAAAAGTGCGCAGCAGCTTGTGGATGCGGGAGTCAGGCTTATCGGTACGGACGCACAATCCATTGGGAATGATGCGGTGCACAAAATATTGTTGGGCGAGGGCATTGTGGTTTTGGAATCGCTTAATCTTGAAAAGGCGGCGGCGGGCAATTATATATTGTGTGCGCTTCCGTTAAAAATTGATACGGACGGTTCGCCCATACGCGCGTGCTTGCTTCAGAATTGGGATGAGCAATGAGCGAAAAAACGTCAAAAGTTTGGGTGCGCATAACAGCGGCGGCAGGGTCGGTTTTAATCGTGTTGGCAATTGCGGTGGCGTGCATCAGTGGGGCGGCGTTTGATAAAAGCTTTTATCGTAACGAATATACTGTGACGGATACGGCGGCGTATGTGGGCGTTTCGGAGTCAACCTTGGTTCGGGCGACGGATACGCTGCTTGATTATTTGCAGGGCAAGACGCCGTCGCTTGACCTTAAAACGGAGCAGGACGAGGAGTATTACAATGAGCGTGAAAAGGCGCATATGACGGACGTTCGCGCTCTGTATCAAAACGCGATTACATTTATGACAGTCGGTTTTTGTGTGGGCGGTGCGCTTATTGTGCTATGCTTTGTGTGGAAGAAGAAGGGTGCGCTTTGCCCTGTGCTGCAAAGCTTTTTTTGGTCGACGATAGGTGTGCTTGCGTGCTTTGCAGGCATTGGAATTTATGCGGCAGTGGATTTTAATAATTTTTGGGTGGGATTTCATCATGTGTTTTTCACAAATGATTTGTGGCTGCTTGACCCTGCGGTGTCGCGCATGATAAGAATGTTCCCGGAAAATTTATTTGCAGATATGGTGGCAGGTATATTGGCGTGGTTTTTGTCGATTGTGCTTGGAAGTGCGGCGGCGGTGGGAATTGTGCATAAGAGGATGAAAAAACATGAAAGAAGTTAGAATACTTGCAATTGAAACATCATGTGATGAAACAGCGGCGGCGGTAGTAATGAACGGACGCAGCATTGTTTCAGAGGCATTATATACACAGATAGAAATACACAAGGAATATGGCGGGGTAGTGCCCGAGATAGCGTCGCGTAATCATGTAAAGAAGCTTCCGCAGGTTGTGGGCGCGGCTGTGGACGCGGCGGGTGGTTTTGATGAGATAGATGCGATAGCGGTTACGAGCGTCCCCGGACTTGTGGGTGCGCTTTTGACGGGCGTGTCGTACGCAAAAGGGCTTGCGTATACGCTGAAAAAGCCGCTTGTGCCCGTGCATCACATAGCGGGGCACATATGCGCAAATTATATTTCTCATGCGGAGCTTGAACCGCCGTTTTTGTGCCTTGTGGTGTCGGGCGGGCATACGCAAATTGTGCAGGCGAAAAGTTATACGGAATATGAAACACTCGGGCGCACGCGTGACGATGCGGCGGGTGAGGCAATAGACAAGGTTGCGCGCGTATTAGGGCTTGCATATCCCGGCGGGCCGAATTTACAAGAGCTTGCAAAGCAGGGTGACGAAAAAAAATATGTGCTTCCCACGAGCTTTCGCGGGGAGGACCATTTGGATTTTTCGTTCAGCGGTATAAAAACGGCGGTAATAAATTTATTACATAAATTTGACCAAACGGGTCAGGTATATAAAAAAGAGGATATAGCGGCATCATTTTTAAAGAATGTATCGGATATTCTTGTGAAAAATACATTTGAGGCGGCGCGCCGCACCAATACGCGTATTATTGCCGTGGCGGGCGGCGTATCGGCGAACGCTCAAATCCGTGCGGCTTTTGAGCAAAAAGCTCAGGAAACAGGGATTAAACTTTATTTCCCCGAGCTTAAATATTGCACGGATAATGCAGTGATGATTGGGTCATGTGCATATTATGAATTTATGAAAGGGACACGCGCAGGGCTTGAGCTTAACGCTTGTCCGGTGGTGGAGCTTTGAGCAGAACAGGCGCGAAAAAGTGGATGCTTGTTTGCATGGCGGTGCTTGTGTTTGCGTGCGCTGCGTGCTCCGCAGATAAAGACAGCAAGGGTGCAGCCGTAAGCATAGATGGGCTTAAGGTGGTTGTGGATGCAGGTCATGGAGATACAGACGCAGGGACGATCGGTGTTTTTACCGGTAGGCAGGAAAAGGAAGTAAACCTTGAGATTGCGAAAAAGCTTCAAAAGGCGTTGGAGCAAGAGGGTGCAAAGGTCGTGATGACGCGCGAGAGTGATGCGCCTATTGCGGCGGCAGAGGAAACGGATATTGCTAAACGCAAGGAAGCGGATATGCAAAAGCGCGAGCGCATAATTACTGACGCGAAAGCGGATATGTATATAGGAGTGCACCAAAACAGCTTTGAAAATGCCGAAACGTGTGGACCGCAGGTGTTTTATCATACGGATTCCTCCGTTGGGAACGAGCTTGCGAAGTGCATTCAAAAGGTGATGAATGAGGAACTGGAAATTAAAGCGCCGCGCAAAGTAAACTGCGGGCGTTACCGTTTACTAAAGCCCGGCAGTCAGCCGAGTGTAACGGTGGAATGTGGTTTTTTTACAAATCAGGATGAAGAGAAAAAACTTCAAACGGATGATTATCAAGATAAAGTTGTTAAAAGCATTGTGGACGGTATAAAATCTTACGAACTGGAATATGGTGATGTTAAGCAGAATAGATGAAGAACTAAGACTTACAGAGGATAAAGCCGCACAGATTGCGCCGCTGACGCTTGCGTATATCGGCGACAGCGTTTTTGATTTATATGTTCGCACAAGATACGTGCTGAGGTGTTCAAAAAATGCGGGAGCGCTGCATTCTATGAGTATTAAGGTGGTGAATGCGCGTGCGCAGGCGGAGTTTGCGCATAAGTGGCTCTCACAGCTTGCGGGGACGGAAGTGGATGTGTTTAGGCGCGGACGCAACGCAAAAAGTCCATCGCCGCCTAAGAACATGAATATCGCAGATTATAAATACGCGACCGCTATGGAGGCGGTAATCGGATTTCTGTTTCTTACGGGGCAGGCAGAGCGTATTGAAGAAATATTGAGTACGCTTGATTTTGAAATATAATAATTGCGAGAGGAACAACAATATATGCCGAGAACGAGTTTAAAAACAGTATTGCTGATGGCTACACCCGACCCTGAGCTCATAGTTTCTATGGGCGCAAAGCTTTGTTATTCGAGGGCGGATATTGAGGAGCTGCAAAAAACGGCAAAAAGCGCCGAATTTATTGACCGTCTTTCACAGATGGGGCATTTATCGCCGATAGAACACGCGTCTTTTTCGTTCGGTGTAGAGGGAGTGTCACGTGCGTTGTTAGCACAAATTACGCGGCATAGGCTTGCGAGCTTTTCGGTGCAGTCACAGCGTTATGTGAATCAAGGGGTAAAGCACGGCGAGTTTTCGTACATCATTCCGCCGAGCATTGAGGCGCTCGGGGCGACAGCGGTGAAGAAATTTGAAACGCAAATGGCAACAATGCAGGAATGGTATGATGAATGGATAAAGGACTTAGGAAATGCGGGTGAGGCCTCTAATGAGGACGCGAGATTTGTGTTGCCGAATGCGTGTGAAACAAAGATGATTATCACAATGAACGCGCGGGAACTGCTGCATTTCTTTGAATTGCGCTGCTGTAACCGTGCGCAGTGGGAGATACGCGAGCTTGCGTGGCAGATGCTTGCGCTTGTTATGGGTTGCGCGCCCGCACTTTTTAAAAATGCAGGGCCGGCTTGTGTCGGCGGAAGCTGTGCAGAGGGCAAGATGTGCTGCAAAAAATCCGCAGATGTAAAAAAACGGCATCAAAAGCTTATGGAGGACAGTATAAATGAATGAAGATTTAATCATAGGGCGTAACAGTGTGCGCGAAGCTATTCGCAGTGACCAGCAGATAGACCGTATTTATGTGCAAAAAGGGCTTGCGGACGGAAGCATTCGTGAGCTTATTATGTTGGCACGCGAGAGAAAATTAGTAATTACAGAAGTGCCGCACATAAAGCTTGATGAGATGTGCGCAGAGATGGGGCAAGACGGAAAGATTGGGAATCATCAGGGAATTGTGGCGCAAATACCGGCATTTCGTTATGGTGAAACAGAGGATATTTTTGCGCTGGCAGAGTCGCGCGAGGAGCCGCCCTTTATTGTTATTGCGGAAAATGTGCAGGACCCGCATAATTTGGGGGCTATAATAAGAAGCGCGGAAGCGTTGGGCGCGCATGGAATAATTATAGGCAAACGGCGTTCCGCATCTTTAACGGCGGCGGTTTTAAAGGTGTCGTGCGGCGCAGCGCAGTATATTCCGATTGTAAAGGTCACCAACATTAACCAAACAATAGAGGAACTAAAAAAGCGTAATGTGTGGGTTGCGGCCGCAGATACAGAAGGGCAGGCGCTTTGTAAAACAGACCTTACAGGGGCTATGGCGCTTGTTATCGGCGGGGAGTCAGAGGGAGTGGCAAAGCATACAAAGGAAGTATGCGATTTAATTGTGAATATTGAAATGGGCGGACATACGACCTCTCTTAATGCGTCATGCGCTGCGAGTGTGCTTATATATGAAAAACATCGTCAGGAGCTCATGAAAAAATAACTGTGGGAAAAGGTGTTTAAATTGGGTAAAGAAGAAATCATACAGGAATTATCTAAGGAATTAAGTGAAGAAGCCGGGGAAGTGATTATGCACACAGGCTTCGAGAAATTTGCACTTATGACGGACGAGCAGGCGGTTGCGATGGCGGTAGGGGACGACGGCAGTCTTGCGCTTGAGTATATTTTGCATAAATACAAGAATTTTGTGCGCGCAAAAGCGCGTTCATATTTTTTGATCGGTGCAGATAAAGAGGATATTGTGCAGGAGGGTATGATCGGGCTTTATAAGGCGGTGCGTGATTATAATGCCGAAAAAAAAGTGCCCTTTCGTTCCTTTGCAGAGCTGTGCATAAAGCGTCAGATAATTACAGCTATAAAAACGGCTACACGTCAAAAGCATCAGCCGCTGAATTCATATGTATCACTTAACAAACCGATATATGAAGATGATTCCGAACGTATGCTGATTGATATTATCGCAGCTACCAAAATATCAAACCCTGAGGATATTTTAATAGACAGGGAAGATTATGCGAGCATGGAGGATGAAATCACTAAAATGCTTTCAAATCTTGAAAATCAGGTGCTTACATATTATCTGCATGGACTTTCATATCAGCAGATTGCAAAAATTATGAACAGGCATGAAAAATCAATAGATAATGCGTTGCAGCGCGCAAAAGGAAAGATAGACCGTTTTCTTGAGTTTAAAAACGGCGCGAGTGAGGGTCAGGAGTCGGATATTTAAGAGTGATATTTGCGGCGCAGAAGCTGTATCGCTTGACAAAGTGTATATTTTCTATATAATATATGACATGCAAATCGGGAGAGTGTGCACACGCACACGGTGAGGAGAAACTAATGGCAAAGCAAGATGTAGTATTAACGCATCATGGCGTAAAAGAGTTAGAAGAGAAATTAGAATATTTGAGAACGGTAAGAAGATTGGAAATTGCAGAGGAAATCAAAACAGCGAGAGCATTTGGTGACCTTTCGGAGAATGCTGAGTATGACGAAGCGAAAAATGCGCAAGCCAAGATGGAAGGCGAAATCGTTATGCTGGAGGAGATGCTCAGAAACGCCACGGTGGTCGATCAAGACGATGTGGATGTTCAGCGCGTAAACGTCGGCACAACGGTGCGGGTGTTGGATAAAGAGTATAACGAGGAAGTGGAATACACAATTGTAGGTTCGGCGGAAGCAGTGGTCGACAACAATAAAATATCAAATGAGTCACCGGTCGGAAGTGCGCTCATAGGCAAAAAAATCGGTAACCTTGTGAAGATAGAAACACCGGGCGGCATTGTAAGAATGAAAATTCTGGACATCCATAAGTAAAAAGGGAGATAAACATGGCGGAGCACATTGACGAAGAACAACAGGAGCAATCGGAAATCTTGCGTGTGCGCAGGGAAAAGCTTGCGATATTAAAAGAAGAGGGACGCGACCCATATGAAATCACTACTTTTGCAAAAACGCATTCTTCAGAGGATATACTTGCAAATTTTGAAGAAACAGAAGGTAAGGATGTTGCAATAGCAGGGCGGATAATTTCCAAACGTGTTATGGGAAAAGCGAGCTTTTTTCATATTATGGACGGAATGGGTAAAATACAGGCATATGCGCGGCGCGATGTTATGGGTGACGAGCCATATGCTGAATACAAAAAGTTTGACATCGGCGACATTGTGGGCATTACAGGTGAAGTGTTCAAAACGAATGCGGGTGAAATCACTGTAAAAGCACACACGGTTGAGCTGCTTTCAAAGTCGTTGCTTCCGCTGCCCGAAAAATGGCATGGACTTAAGGATACGGATTTGCGTTACCGTCAACGTTATGTTGACCTTATTGTTAATCCGGATGTAAAGAAAACATTTTATGCGCGGTCTAAGATTATTAAAGGGATTCGCGATTTTCTTGATAATCAAGGCTATATCGAAGTGGAAACGCCGGTGTTGCAGCCAAGCGCGGGCGGTGCGGCGGCGCGCCCGTTTGTGACACATCATAATACGCTTGATATGGATATGTATTTGCGTATTGCTACCGAGCTTCATCTGAAGCGCCTTATTGTCGGAGGTTTTGAGCGTGTATACGAAATCGGAAGAATATTCCGTAATGAGGGCATGGATCCAAAGCATAATCCGGAATTTACGACTGTAGAGCTGTATCAAGCATACACAGATTATAAGGGAATGATGGATTTGTGTGAAAATATGTTCCGCTATTGCTCAAAACAGGTAAATACGTCGGATGTTATTACTTATCAAGGAACGGAAATAGACCTCGGTTCACCGTGGAAGCGTATGACTATGTCAGAAGCGGTAAAAGAATATGCGGGAGTGGATTTTGCAGCGTGTGAAACGGATGAAGAGGCACAAAAGCTTGCGGCAGAGGCGGGAATAGCATTCGCGGGGAAACCTACACGCGGAGAGCTGCTTAATGAAGCGTTTGAGCAAAAGGTAGAGGAAAACCTTATACAGCCCACATTTATCTGTGATTATCCTATTGAAGTATCTCCGCTTGCAAAGAAAAAGGCGGGTTCTGCGTGGCTTACAGAGCGGTTTGAATTGTTTATCACAGGCAGAGAGCTTGCAAATGCGTTTTCAGAGCTTAACGACCCTGATGATCAAAGAGAGCGTTTTATGGATCAAGTTAAAAAGCGTGAAGCGGGCGATGATGAAGCAAATATGATGGATGAGGATTTTGTAACGGCACTTGAATATGCTATGCCGCCGACGGGGGGCATGGGTATCGGTGTTGACAGAATGGTAATGCTGCTTACAGATTGTTTCTCGATTCGCGACGTATTGTTGTTCCCGACGATGAAACCTAAGAGCTGATAAGGGGGGAGAAGATACGGAGTTTTTCCGTATCTTATGCATAAGTATGGCAAAACAAGGCGGAAGTAAGCCTCTGAGAGGTATTTTATATGTCTTATCGCGTGTTGCGATTGTGGTTGTTATAATTGCAATTGTATATGTTGCATTTTTTGCTGCAAAAAACACTATGAATATTGATATGGTGGCAAAGGATGCTCTTGATTTGCGCGCAAAGGTCGTGCTCGTGCATGATGAAGAAAAAGCAGACCCAACGTTGCTGACCGGCTTTTTCACAGAGGATTTTATTGTGAGTGACCCGGTGCTTAACGGAACAGAGTATGTAAATTTTAAAATCACGAATTATTATCAGCGAGTTAATATTCATCCGCCTGTTGTGTGGCCGTGGCAGAAAACGGCAACGGTTAAAGCGGATGATATTGTAACGGATATTTCGGGACGCGAGAGTGTCGAGATGGACGCGGAGGGAAATGTAATGCAGGTTACAGAGCCCAAAAAGCCGCCGGCATGGAAAAACGGTGTATATGAGCTGAATATGATAAAGATAAAGGATAAGTGGATGATTGGCGGCATGAAGCTGTTGAAAGAGGCACCGCCCGAACCAAGCGCGAGCGCTTCTGTATCGGCAAAACCGTCAGCGGCTGTGAAAGCTTCACCGTCGGCGGATGCTGCGGCAACGGCGGAATAAGTACGCAGTGTAAAAGGTCGTGGTTTATTATAAATCAAGTGTCATTATGGTGAAGTTAAAGGATGAATGAACCAAAAATTTATTTAGCACCTATGGCGGGTGTGACGGACGTTGCAATGCGCGAGGTGTGTGCAGAATGCGGTGCGCAAATGACATTCACGGAAATGGTGAGCGCAAAAGGCATTGCATATAAAAATGAACGCACACATTCACTTTTAGAGGTTTCGGATGCGGAAGAAAAAGTAGGAGTGCAGCTTTTTGGGCATGAGCCGAACATAATGGCGGAAACAGCAAAAAAAGTATGTGATTTATTGGGAGAGCGGCTGTTTGTAATTGACATAAATATGGGTTGTCCGGCGCCGAAAATTGTGAATAACGGCGAGGGCAGCGCACTTATGAAAACACCTGTGCTTGCAGGGGAAATCATTTCGACAATCAAAAAAGCAACATGTGTACCGATAAGTGTGAAATTCCGCGCAGGGTTTACGGAAAAGGATAAAAATGCGGTTGGTTTTGCGAAAATGGCGGAGGATGCGGGTGCGGATGTCGTTACACTACATCCGCGGACGCGTGAGCAATACTACAGCGGTAAAGCGGATTGGGATATAATTGCCGCGGTAAAGCAAGCGGTGGGCGTGCGTGTGATTGGCAACGGAGATATATTTACGGCGCAGGACGCGGCAAATATGTTTGCATACACGGGTTGTGACGCGGTTATGGCGGCGCGCGGCGCGCAGGGAAATCCATTTTTGTTTACGCAAATACGCGAGCTGTTGGAAACGGGCAGCGTGCGCACCTTTCCAAGCGACAAACAGCGTATATATATGTGCCTCAAACAGGCGCGTATAACGGTTGACAGAAAGGGAGAAACACTTGCAATCAAGCAAATGCGCACTCATGCTTCTCATTACATAAAAGGGATGAAAAATGCGGCGCAGCTGCGCGCGCTTGTTGTGCGCACAGAAACATATGCAGAGCTTGAAGAACTGTTACTTTCGTTTTTACATAAAAAACAGCTTGCACTTTAATTGTGTATGTGCTAATATACTAATGTTACGTATTTTAGTCGGAGGTCAGCATGGAAACATTATCTCTCATCATTAAGATAGTATTGGTTGTATTCTCGGTGTTCCTTATTGTAGTAGTGTTATTACAGTCGGGGTCAAAAACGGGTGTTCCGGGTGCCATAGGCGGCGGCGCGGAAGCAATGTGGGGAAAGAAAAAAGCACGTGGGATGGAAGCATTTTTGGTAAAGCTTACCAGAATAGCGGCTATTGGTTTCATGGTGCTTGCGGTTTTGCTTGTTGTCATGCAGAAATACTGGATGTAAGCAAATGATATTGCAGTAAAAACACCCCGAATTGTGGGTGTTTTTTTTGTTTAATATCGTTTATATACAGCTTTAGAAAGAAGTAGGAGAATTTATTTGGATAATATAGAACAAATATTGCAGGAAATTGAAAATAGAATTTATTGTAAGCCGGAAGAGCTTGCAAAGGCGGTTAAAATGCCCAAGGAAGAGCTTGTAAAAGTGCTTCAAGGGCTTATACGCGAATCGCGCGTGGCGAAAACAAAGGACGGAAAATATGCGCTTGCGTCCACTATGGGGATTTTTCGCGGAGTACTTGATTGTAAGCAGGGCGGCTTTGCGTTTTTGCGCACGCCTGAGGATATGGAAGATATTTTTGTAGGCGCGTCTAATAAAGGCGGAGCTTTTAACGGGGAAGAAGTGCTGGTGAAGCTGATGAAGCATCAGCAAGAGGGCAAGCATCTTGAGGGCGAGGTTACTTGCGTGTGTTCGCCGCTGCCTGTGGAAACAGTGGGCACTGTGCAGGCAAAAAACGGCACTGTGTTTGTGATAAGCGATGCCCCGGGTGTGGATGATATTCACATTCAAAAAAGAATGGTGCATGGCGCAAAAAATGGTCAAAAGGTTGTGGTAAATATCACTGCGCGTGCGTCAGGCAGAAGAAGCCCTGAGGGTGAGATCACAGAGATTTTGGGCAGAACGGGCGAAGTCGGTGTGGATATACTTGCTTATGCAAGGCGGTTTGGGTTGGTATCGAAATTTCCTGAAGATTGCGCGGCGCAGGCGCAGGCGCTGACAAAAGAACAAATTGATATTGACGGACGGCTTGATTTGCGTGCGGAAACGGTGGTCACCATAGACGGCGCGGACGCAAAGGATTTGGATGATGCCGTATCATATAAAAAGCTTGCAAACGGCAATTGTGAGCTCGGCGTGCATATCGCAGATGTGAGCCATTATGTGAGGGAAAACACGCCGCTTGATAAGGAAGCGCTAAGACGCGGCACAAGTGTGTATATGGTGGACAGGGTTGTACCTATGCTTCCAAAGGAGCTTTCAAATGATTTGTGTTCGTTAAATCCGCATGAAGATAAGCTCACATTGTCGTGTATTATGGAGATTAGTACACATGGAGAAATCGTGTCGCAAAGGGTCACAAACAGTGTAATTTGTTCTTCATACAGGCTCACTTATGACGGTGTGAACCGTTTGCTGGCGGGTGACGAAAAGGAATGTGAGGAATATGCCGATATTGCCTCCAAGCTAAGGGAAATGTGCGAGCTTGCGAAAAGCTTGCGCGAACGCAGATTTGAACGCGGCAGCATTGATTTTAATATTGATGAAGCAGAGATTGTGCTTAATGAAAGAGGCGTGCCGATAGACGTGCGCGTAAGAAAGCGCGGCGATGCGGAAAAGATGATTGAAGAATTTATGCTGATGGCAAATATAACAGTAGCCGAAAAATATTTCAGTATGGAGCTTCCGTTTTTATATCGTGTTCATGAACAGCCTGATACGGACAGAATGAAAGAACTGGCGATTTTTTTGGGGAATTTCGGAATACATTTAAAGGATTATGCCGATATAAAGCCGCAGGCAATACAGGACGTGCTTGCGCGGGTTGCGGGCACAACAGAGGAAACGATTGTAAATACCGTGACGCTGCGCGCGCTCAAAAAAGCGCGGTATGCCACAGAACCGATTTCGCATTTTGGGCTTGCCGCCGATAGATATTGTCACTTTACGTCGCCGATTAGGCGTTATCCGGATTTGCAGGTGCACAGAATCATAAAAGCAGCGTTGGATAATCGGGCGGATGAAAGATATTTGCGGCATCTGCACGCGATTTTGCCTGAGGTGGCGGCGCACACCAGTGCGCGAGAGCGCAACGCAATTGAGGCAGAGCGTGCGGTGTGTGATCTTAAAATGGCGGAGTATATGGTGGCGCATATCGGCAAAGTTTTCCCGGCGGTGGTGTCGGGCGTTACAAAATTCGGGATTTTTGCGGAGCTTGAAAATACAATTGAGGGAATGATTCCGCTTGCGTGCTTAAAAGATGATTATTATGTTTATTATGAAAAGGAGTATTGTGTTATCGGTGAGCACACCAAAAAACGCATTACACTCGGCGATAAAGTGATGATCAAGGTGGTGAGCGCAGATGTGGCGCTCGGTAAAATAGAATTTACCTTTGCGGACAGTTAAGGTATAATAGATGAGAGTAGTGTGAGGAAGAATTGATATGGTGGGTGAAAAGCTGCTTGCGCAAAACAAAAAAGCGCGGCATGAGTATTTTATAGATGATGCGTATGAAGCGGGCGTGGAGCTTGTGGGTACGGAGGTAAAATCCTGCCGAATGGCGCAGGTTAATTTGCGGGATTCTTATGTGCAGATAAAAGGCGCGGAGGCGTTTGTAAATAATATGCACGTAAGCCCTTATGAAAAGGGAAATATAATGAACCGCGACCCTATGCGGGTGCGCAAGCTGCTGCTGCATAAAAAAGAAATTTTGAAATTACTCGGATTAACCGCTCAAAAGGGCTATACGCTTATTCCGCTGAGGATGTATTTAAAACGCGGAAAGGTTAAAATAGAAGTGGGTGTGTGCCGCGGCAAGCATACATATGACAAACGCCAAGATTTAAAGGAAAAAGCAATAAAGCGTGATATGGAAAGGAGAATATAGCAAAAGGTATCAAAAAATTAAATATGGGGATGTACAGGTTTCGACGGGGGCATTTGTAAAGGCGATAAGCAAGCCGCAGTTGAGTACTCTGCGTTAAAAAGATTCACATAAATATAAATGCAAAAACAAACAAAACTGTAGAGGTGGGTTCGCCCGCTCTACTTGCTGCTTAATTAAATAAGCGGCCTTCTGACCTCTCTTTTCCTGTTTGGGAGAGAATCGGGAGCTAATTAAAAACGGGCTACTATGTTGCCAAAGCTTTGAGGCTGCATGGACAATATGAAGCTACTTCTTTTAGAATTTTGTGGCAGGGGGTCTTGAAGAAGGAAATAAACAAAAGCCAATAAGCTTGTAGAAGGTCGTCCGTGCAGGCTTTCGGACGCGGGTTCGATTCCCGCCATCTCCACCAATAAAATCCGCTTATATAGCGGGTTTTTTATTTGTCGTGTTGCATTTCGTGTTGCATTTTCTGTTCAAAGTAGGTGTTTATAAGGGTGTCAAATGCTTCTCTTTCTTCTGAAAGGGTGTGTTGATAGACGCGCTTCATTACTTTGTCAGTCTTCCAACACCCG
>JAVXIJ010000010.1:0-257 GCA_036648415.1 Christensenella sp. | reverse complement strand
CTAACGGAACGGTTGTATATATTCAGTTTGATAATAAAGGCAGAGGAACGTTGGAGGGAAAACATTACATATAAAAAAGAGCCCTACCTCGGCGGCAAATGCTTCTGACGAAACCGGTTCCTTTACGTCCGAAACGACCGAGCCTGAACTCTTTAGTGATAATGTAACACCGAAAGGCGGCGGTGTCAACAGTGCGCCGAGCTTTTTTCACATCGTTGTTTTAATGTGTGAGATTTGTGGTATGAATATTAAAAGTT
>JAVXIJ010000009.1:0-24946 GCA_036648415.1 Christensenella sp. | reverse complement strand
ACACCGTAATGTTACGGTGCTTTTGTAAGCATAATTATCAGAACACACGTTTTGCTCCAAGGAAATTACGAGAATAATAGCCTGAAGTTATACTGCAAATGCCTACTCCGCCTGTTGATGGTGCGGAGTGAATCATACTGCCGCCGCCAAGATATATTCCGATATGGCTTACAGATGAATTACTGTCAGACTTAAAGTAAATAAGATCTCCTGCTTGAAGCGAATTGACATCATTGATTGTATCCCATCTTGTTACGGTGGAATAACCCGCGGAGCTTAGGCGGCTTGTGGCAACACCTGTATTTTTAAGACAATAATATACAAAGCCGGAACAATCATAGGAATTAGGACCGCTTGAACCATAAGAATATGGTTTTCCGATTTGTGTATGTGCCACATCAATCATGCGGTTTACATCAGGGTTAGAGCTTGCTGTTTTAGGCGGCTCAGCGGACGCTGATGAGTCTGCCGGCGCAGCTGTGGTTACACCTTTTGCTTCAGCTGAATAGAGAACCTTGCGCGTGTTTTTGCCGACGACACCGTCAACAGTTAATCCGTTGGCATCTTGAAAACTTTTAACAGAGCTTGCAGTTATACCGCCGAAATATCCGGTGGAGGAGCCGTTAAAATATCCAAGTGTATGGAGCTGATCCTGCATGGATTTTATGTCATCGCCGCTGTCGCCGGGATACATAGTGTAAAATTTACTGCCGTCAGAGTTAAGAAGAGCAAGACAGTCGGTATTCATAATGCCGTCAGCGGTAAGATTGTTGGTACGCTGAAATTTCTTAACAGCCTCGGTAGTTACAGGACCGTAATATCCGGTGATGTCGGGATATTCATAATATTCCAAATCTTTTAGTTTTTGTTGCAATGAAGAAATAGCGTCGCCCTTATCACCGGGGTTTAATATTGATTCGTCAGCAGGAGCGGGCGCATCTGCGGGTGGGGCAGAAGCCACAACAGCGACAGATGTATCTGTTACGCGGTTTTCATCAATTTTAGAATAATCATCACCAAAAAGTGCTTTTCGTGTTTGCGGACCTGCTTTGCCGTCGGCAATAAGATTTCCACCGGTAGCTGTCTGAAACTCCAAAACTGCATTTTGCGTATCAGTGCCGAAATAGCCTGTAGGAACGCATTTTAGGTAGCCTGATTTATATAGCTTTTGTTGAAGTTCTTCAACCCAGGTGTCTTTGTCGCCAATCTGTAACACTTCATTTCTGGTAACCGCCATTGCGGATAACGGGAACAGTGAAACAGTAATCAGACATATCGCGACACTTGCTGCAAATTTTTTCAACATTAAATAAAGTCCTCAATTTCATGAATATAATAATATTAAGTATATTGTAACAATTTCTTAACAATTATACAATCATAGATTTATTCTGTTAAGATATGAAAATTGAGCTTAGCAGCTATAATCACGGAGTACCTCGCAAATACTGCTAAATGCTCATGATTGTAAAATTAAAAAAATTATACTGTTAAAAATTTGTATTAAAAAAACAGTCATTCGAGATTTACTCGCAATGACTGTTTAGCTGCAAAATCGTTTTGGTTATCCAATCGCTTTTCCTTCTAATTGAATATATGCCTTAAGCTGCTGCATTAACGCATCAAAACGTTCGGGAGTTAAAGATTGTTTGCCATCGGATAACGCATGAGAGGGGTCGTTGTGGACCTCAATCATCAAACCGTCCGCACCTGCCGCCACGGCGGCTTTTGCCAGAGGCTCAACCAGCCAATCAAGCCCTGCGGCATGGCTGGGGTCGGCAATTACGGGGAGATGTGTTTGGCGTTTTAAAACAGGGATGGCGCTCACATCAAATGTGTTTCTGGTATATGTTTCAAAGGTGCGTATACCACGTTCACAAAGTATTATGTTTTCGTTTCCGCCTGCCATTATATATTCTGCGCTCATTAAAAGCTCTTCAATGGTATTTGCAAGCCCGCGTTTTAGCAAAATGGGCTGTTTTAAGTGCCCGAGTTCTTTTAACAGTCTGAAATTTTGCATGTTGCGCGCGCCTACTTGAATAACGTCTACGTGCTCAAACAGCGGTATATCAGAAATGCCCATTATTTCGCTTACGATAGGAAAACCATATTTCTGTTTACATTCAACTAAAAGTTCAATACCGGCTTTCTCCATACCTTGAAACGCATATGGAGAGGTGCGTGGTTTAAAAGCACCGCCACGCAGAAAGTTGGCGCCGCTTTGTTTGATTTTATTTCCGATTTCAAAAATTTGTGATTCGCTTTCCACAGAACAAGGGCCGGCCATGATTGCAAAATGCCCGCCGCCGATTTTGTTGCCGAGCACATCAATTACCGTATCATCGGTGTGAAATTTGCGATTTGCTTTTTTATAAGGTTCAGAAACACGTCGAACATCCTCAACAATGTCGCGTGCTTTGAGCGTATCTATGTCTACGATTGAAGTGTCGCCGACAAGCCCTATAATGGTGGTGTTTTCACCTTCGCTCAGATGTGTTTTGAAATTTTGCTGTTCAAGTGAACGCAGCAGTGTGTTGATTTTGTCTTTAGGTGTATTTGGCTTTACGATTATAATCATTTTGTTACCTCACATTCATATTATATTATAGATGAAAGGCAAAAATAACGCAAAGGTAATATTGTGAATTAAATCTTACAAGAATCTAACACAAAAAAGAACCACGGCTGCGCCGCGGTTCTTTTCAAACGTTATAGTGCCGGAGGAACGTTATATTGAAAAAAATCATTACTTTATATTTATAGATTATCACATTAAATAGTGCTTGTAAAGTGTTTTTTGTAATATTATTGTAATATTTTTCAGGAAAGAACAATTTGTGTAATTTCTTTTGAAATATATGTGTAAAATATGCTAAATAAAATAAATCTTGAAATGCAATAGGTTATAGCATATAATAAAAATAAGGAGTAATAAAGCAATGTTATATGTATCGACACGATTTTTCAGCGCATACGGCTTTAACGGTTTTTATCGTTGGAGTTTGTTTGGATGTTAATTTCTGTCGGTATGCGCATATGAATTACTTTGAGCTTGATGATATGCTGTGAGAACCGATAGACGGTGCTCGCAGCTTTTTTGTTTAAAATAAGTTTAGAGGATAAAGGAGAATTTGTTATGATTGTAGTGATGAGCAACACTGCATCTGCGGAGGATGTAAAGCGTGTTACAGATGCACTTGTAAAAAAGGGAATGCAGGTGCAGGAGAATAGAGGAATTGATTGTACGGTGCTGGGCGTGCTCGGTGACACATACACACTGGATAAAGAACGTGTGGGACTGCTAAACGGTGTAGAGCGAGTGGTTGCGGTGCAAGAGCCATATAAAAAGGCTAACCGCAAATTTCATCCAAAAAACAGTGTTATAGATGTTGCCGGTGTAAAAATCGGCGGGGGTACGCTTACGGTGATGGCAGGGCCATGCTCCGTGGAATCCGTAGAACAGCTTGAGAAAATCGCCATGCAGTGCAAGGCGGCGGGGGCGCAGGTGCTGCGTGGCGGAGCGTTTAAGCCGCGCACCTCGCCCTATGCTTTTCAAGGCTTAGGCGAAGCGGGGCTTGATATATTGATGAACGTGAAAAATAAAACGGGAATGCCTATTGTGACGGAAATTATGTCACCGAAATATGTTGAGCTATTTTCTGAAAAAGCGGATATAATTCAGATAGGTGCACGAAATATGCAAAATTTTGATTTGTTAAAGGAAGTAGGAATGACGAAAAAGCCGATTTTGCTGAAGCGTGGTTTATCAAGTACAATCGAAGAGCTTTTAATGAGTGCTGAGTATATTATGTCAGGCGGAAATGAAAATGTTATTTTATGCGAACGCGGAATACGAACATTTGAAACATATACGCGAAACACTCTTGATATAAGCGCCATTCCGGCAATAAAGCGGCTTTCGCATCTTCCCGTAGTGGTGGACCCAAGCCACGCGTCGGGGCTGTCGTATATGGTTGAATCGCTTGCTCTCGGCGCGGTGGCGGCGGGCGCAGACGGGCTTATGATTGAGGTTCACAATGATCCCGCGCACGCATTGTGTGATGGCGCACAGTCGCTTACGCCTGAGGCATTCGCAGGTGTTATGAATAAGATTACTGCTTTGAAAAATGTGTTATCTTAAGGGGAAGACAATGAAAAATGTATTTGTAAATGCGGATAATGGCCATTATGATATAGTAATAGGTAACGGCATCCTAAAAGATGAGTATTTAAAGAGATTTACGGATTATGTAATTGTTACAGATGATATTGTATATGAGCTATATAAAGATAGATTTCCATGTGCGAAATGGATTGTTATTTCGGCGGGTGAAGCTTCTAAAAATATGGCGAACCTTGAGTTGATTTATCAAAAACTTATGGAGTTTGGCATAGACCGTAAGGGCGCGGTGGCGGCGCTCGGCGGCGGAGTAGTGGGCGATATTGCGGGCTTTGCGGCGGCAACCTTTAAGCGCGGTGTGGCATTTGTGCAATATCCGACAACGCTTTTAGCGCAGGTGGATAGCTCTGTGGGCGGCAAGGTGGCGGTAAACCTTATCGGCGGGAAAAATATGGTGGGGGCATTTTATCAGCCGACCGCGGTGATTGCGGATACAGCAACGCTAAAAACTCTGGACAGCCGTCAGTATGCGTCAGGTATGGCAGAGGTTATAAAATACGCATATATTTATGATGAAGCATTGCATAAGACCTTGATGAGTAAAAAATACGAAATTGACGAGATTGTACAGCGCTGTTGTGAAATAAAAGCAGAGTATGTGAAGAGTGACCCATATGATACGGGAGTACGTATGCAGCTTAATTACGGACATACAATCGGTCATGCGATTGAAACGGCGGCGGGGTATGGCAAATTTTTGCATGGTGAAGCAATATCGGTGGGAATGGTGTGTGCAGCCGCAATAGGGGAGAAGCTGGGGATTTCCCCGTCAGGGCTCACAAAGGATACGCAGGAGCTGCTTGAAAAATACGGATTGCCGTATGCGGCAGAAGCAGAGCTTTTAAGTAAAGCTTTGAATATATTGTCGGCAGATAAAAAAGCCGAGGGCAACAAAATAAGCTTTGTGTTGGTGGATAAAATAGGTCATGCGGTCGTTAAGCTGCTTGAAGTAAAAGAAATACAAAAAATAATAAAGGAACTGTATTTATGAAAAGAATATCTTCATCAAATATTAAAGGAAGCGTAAGGATAATTCCGTCAAAAAGCGTATCACACAGAGCGCTTATATGCGCAGCTCTTGCAAACGGAGCTTCAGTGCTTTCAAATATCGCATTTTCGGAGGATGTTTTTGCAACGGCAAATGCGCTCAGAGATATGGGCTTGTGCGAATATGCGCTGAAGGATAATGTGTGCACTGTGCAAGGCGGGCTGCACGGTGAAGGAAAAGAGATTATTGATTGCGGAGAATCAGGCTCTACTCTGCGTTTTTTGATACCGCTTGCGCTTGATGGAAAAAAGCGCACGTTTGTGGGGCACGGTCGGCTTATGAAACGTCCGCAGGATGCGTATGATGCGATGTTTATCAGAAATAATGTAGAAGCGCACAGGGCGGAAAATTCCATGACAATATGCGGAAAGCTTGTAGGCGGAGAATACGCAATGCGCGGCGATGTGTCTTCACAGTTTGTGTCGGGGCTGCTGTACGCTTTGCCGCTTCAGGTGGATGATTCAGGCATACATTTAACAGATAAAATTGAATCCAAGCAGTATGTGGAGCTTACGCGCAGTGTGCAGGCATTGTTTGGCGTAAAAAGCAGCCGACGCGGAAATATTATTGATGTTTCGGGGAGGCAGGGATATAGTCCATGTGATTGTGAAATAGAGGGCGATTATTCCCATGCGGCAAATTTTGCGGCAGCGGCGGCGCTTTCGGGTGAAGTCTTGCTAAAAGGTTTGCGCGACGCTTCCGAACAGGGAGATAAAGAAATTTTAGGAATATTGCGTTGTATGGGTGCGGAGGTTGAGCATACAGAAGAGGGGATTTTTGTCAGAAAAAACACATTGAAAGCAATAGAAATTGATGTAAGCCAGATTCCCGACTTGGTTCCGGTGCTGGCGGTGCTTGGTTGCGGAGCAAAAGGTAAAACAAAAATTTATAACGCGGGACGTCTGCGCTATAAAGAAAGTGACAGATTGCACGCAATTACAACAGAATTGGAAAATTTAGGCGCGGATATTACGGAATATGAGGACAGTCTTGTTATTAACGGAACGGGTACAATTAAAGGCGGCGAAGCAGACAGTCACGGAGATCATAGAATTGCTATGGCACTTACAATAGCTTCATGTATAGCGGAAAATGATGTTGTGCTGCATAATCCGATGGTGGTGCGAAAGTCCGCACCGAATTTTTATGAGGAATTTACGGAAATAGGGGGAAATGTCAAATGAGTGCAACATTCGGCAGAAAATTACAGGTGACAATTTTCGGAGAATCTCATTCGGCGGCTGTCGGAGTGGTGATTGATGGCTTACCGGCAGGAATGAAGATAGATGAGGAAAAAATTGCACAGGCGATGAGCAGACGCGCGCCAAACGCCTCCGTGGCGTCAACGCAGCGTAAAGAAGCTGATAAAGCAGAGATATTAAGCGGATATTTTAACGGTAAAGCAACAGGAACACCATTGTCGGCTGTTATTCGAAATAATGATGTCAGATCAGGTGATTACGATAAAACAGCGGAGCTTTTGCGTCCGGGGCATGCAGATTTCACAGGACGTGTAAAATACAACGGCGCTAATGATTTTCGCGGCGGCGGACATTTTTCAGGACGGCTTACCGCTCCGATTGTTTTTGCGGGCAGCATTGCGCGGCAATTACTCAGTGAAAACGGTGTTACAGTAGGCGCGAGAATTAAGAGCATAGCCGATGCAGCGGATGATACACCTTGCACCATGGAAGCTCTTGCGCAGGCAGAGGGTCACCCTTTTGCAGCGCTTGCAAAAAAAAATGCGGAAGAAATAATACGTGCGGCACATAATGACGGGGATTCAGTGGGCGGCGTAATCGAGTGTATGATTTGCGGCGTAAAGGCGGGAATAGGCGAACCGTTTTTTGACAGTGTGGAAAGCCGTATGGCGCATATGATGTTTTCAATTCCCGCAGTTAAAGGAATAGAATTCGGAGCAGGTTTTGCAATTACCGCAATGCGCGGCAGCGAAGCTAATGATGCGCCGATAATACGTGATGGAAAAATCTGCTTTGCAACCAATAACAACGGCGGCATTGTAGGCGGAATAACAACCGGTATGCCTATAGTGTTCCGCGTGGCAATAAAGCCGACACCCTCAATTGCAAAGGAACAAAGGACAGTTAATATTAAAACAATGCAAGAAGAGGCTTTGAGCATTTGCGGACGGCATGACGCGTGCATTGTACCGCGTGCCTTAGAGGTTGTAAAAAGTGCGGCAGCGTTGGTGGTTGCGGATTTATGGTTGGAGGTACAGCATGGATGATTTAGAAAAATTACGAACAGAAATTGATTTAGCGGATGCGGAAATCGTGCATGCATTTGAACGGCGTATGGATATTGCAAAACAGGTGGCGCAGTATAAAATTGCGCACGGATTGCCGGTGCTTGATAAAGCGCGGGAAGAGGCACTTATCAAAAGCCGTGAAAATATGCTTTCAAATAATGAGCTGCGCAATGATGTAGATAGGCTGTATGAGCTGCTGATGAGCCTTAGCAGAGAGCGTCAGCGTGAGCTTGTACAGGAAAATAAACACAAAGAGGACTGTTTGCCTATAAGCGGTAAAGTCGGTTATGCAGGTGTGCGCGGGGCATATGCAGATATGGCGCAGAACGAGTATTTCGGCGGACAGGCAGAAGCTGTTGCATTCGGAAGCTTTGAAGAAGTGTTTGCCGCGGTTGAAGCAGGACAGTTAGGGTATGGCGTGTTGCCCATAGAAAATTCTTATGCGGGCAGTGTGGAAGCGGTGTATGATTTGTTGAATCAATATAATGTATGTATTGTTGCAGAACAGCTGATACATATTGAGCACGTACTTTTAGGTGTGCGCGGAGCAGATATATCGCAAATAAAGGAAGTTTATTCGCATGACCAAGGGCTGTTGCAAAGTGCGGCTTTTTTGAGCAAGTATCCTCTGTGGAAAAAAATTCCTTACTATAACACTGCGGCAAGTGCAAAATATATTGCTGAAACGGGCGACGTGTCAAAGGCGGCAATCGCAAGCAAATATGCAGCGGAAATATATGGACTTACAGTGCTCGCAGACGCGATAAATTCAAGCAAGGAAAACACTACGCGTTTTATCATTATAGGAAAAGCAAAAAGCGATAATACAGCGGCAAATAAGGCAAGCTTGAGCTTTGTGCTTGAGCATAAGGCGGGGGCTTTGGCACATATATTGGATGTGTTTGCGGATATGGAGCTTAACATGGTCAAAATAGAGTCGCGACCGCTTAAATATCGTAATTTTGAGTACCGCTTTTATGTTGATTTCGCAGGTGAAAAAATTGAACGTGTAATTAAGATTGCAATGAATAAAATTGCACAGTTTTGCACGCAGCTAAAGCTGTTGGGAGTCTATGAAAACGGGTGCTGATATGGGAAATATCTATTTGACGGGCATGATGGGCTGTGGAAAATCTGCGATAGGTAAGCGCCTTGCAGAGCGGCTTGAGTTGCCGTTTGTTGACATTGATTTATTGATAGAACAGCAACAGAAAAAAACAATAAATGAAATTTTTGTGCAGGGCGGGGAAGCGCTGTTTCGTAAAATTGAAGCAAACACGTTGTATGATGCAGCGCAAAGTGAAAGCGGCGCGGTAGTGTCTTGCGGCGGAGGAATAGTGCTTGCAGACGAAAACGTGCGTATAATGCGTGAAACAGGTACGGTAGTGTGGATACGCAGAGATATAAATACTATTATTGCAACAATAAATACAAAAAAACGTCCGCTTTTGCAGGACGGCGCAGATGAAGTGCGGCGCATATTTAATGAGCGCGCACCGCGCTATGAGCAGGCAAGCGACATCAGCATAGATAATGATGCAGGCTTAGATGATGCGGTGGATAAGCTTATTACGGCAATAGAAGCTCGTTGATTTGGTTTAGTACTTTTGTATATGCGGACTCGGCAGGCAATATATCAAACCATTTTTCAAAGGATAAAAATGCTTGACGAATCAACATCGGAAGCCCGTTCATAACGGTAAGCCCGCATGAATGTGCGCGTGCTAAAAGGGTCGTGCGTGCGGGCGAATAAATGAGGTCACATACGGTGGCATATTTCGGCAACGTGTTTATAAAATCAAGTGATGCAAAATCGTATTGTGAGCCGCTCATGCCAAGCGGAGTTGTGTTAATAAGTAAATCACAGTTTTTTGTGTATAGCTCAATGTTTGAAAGCAAATCGGCGGTTGCATTTACCTCTTGTGCCAATTTTTGCGCGTGCTCAATTGTGCGGTTTAGCAGGGTAATCTTTTTTGCGCCTTTGCGGGCTGCATCATGTACAAGAAGACGCGTGACAGCCCCCGCGCCTATAAATACAATTTCGGCATCCTTATAAGTTTTGCCGATGTTTTCCAGCGCGGCATAAAATCCTTGCGCGTCTGTGGAATATCCATACAAACCGTCGGGTTTTACGCTCACTGTGTTGACGCTGCTGCGCGCTTCCGGTGATACATATTTTAAATAGGGGAGTATAGCTTTTTTAAGGGGCATTGTAACATTAAACCCGGCAATGTTTTCTGTATGGGCAGAATGTATAAATGCTAAGAGTGTGTCGGCCGTCACTTGGTGCTTAGCGTAGCTTGAATCTATCCCGTAAATTTTGTACAGCGTGTTGTGAATGACAGGGGACAGACTGTGTGCAACGGGTGAGCCGATTACGCAATAATTTTTATGCACCATGATGGCAAAACTCCTTTAAGCTATGATATAATCAGTATAACATATTTAATATTTATTGGAGAATAATGATGAAAAAAATATTGATTATCAACGGTCCTAACCTAAATATGCTTGGTATAAGGGAAAGGGGAGTATACGGCATACAAACGCTTGAGGAAATAAACGCGTTTATTGCGGAACAGGTAAAAAAATCGGATGTGGAGCTTGAGTTTTTTCAATCTAATCATGAAGGTGCGTTAATTGATAAATTGCACGCTGCATACGGCAGCAAAGACGGTATAGTGCTGAATGCAGGAGCGTATACGCATTACAGCTATGCAATTCGTGATGCAATATCATCCATAAATATTCCGTGTGTAGAGGTGCATCTGTCAAATATCCATGCGCGTGAGGAATTTCGTAATATATCCGTGATACGCGAGGTGTGTGCGGCACAAATTTGCGGAAAGGGTGCGCAAGGCTATGTGGACGCTATAGAATTGCTTATAGGAGAAATAAAATGATTAAGAGTATGCAGGATAGTATCGAAATTGCAAAGGGTGTTAATATGCCGGGCTTTGGGCTGGGGCTTTATAAGGCGCAGGCGGGCGATGAGGTTTATAATGCTGTGCGCTGCGCGATTGACGCGGGTTATAGGCATATAGATACCGCAACATTTTATCATAATGAAGCGGATGTGGGGCGTGCGGTGCGTGATTGCGGGGTTGCGCGTGAAGAAATTTTTGTGGCAACTAAGCTGTGGCCGACGGATTTTATAAAAGCACGGGCGGCATTTGAACAAAGCTTAGCCGCAATGGATATTGGATATATTGACCTTTATATGCTGCATTGGCCGGGGACGGATGAAAAATTGCGCTGTAAAACATGGAATATGTTACTTGATTTACGTGAAAAAGGATTTATACGCGCGGCGGGTGTTTCTAATTTTATTGCGGCACAGCTTGAGGATATAAAACAAAGAACAGGGGAGCTCCCGTCCAACAATCAGGTTGAACTGCATCCGTGGCATCAACAGCGGGAATTGAGAAAGTATTGTGAAGAAAACGGCGTGTCCGTTACAGCGTGGGGGCCGATTTTCCACGGGCATTTAAGCGAGGAGCCGTTGATGGCAAAAATCGGAGAAAAATATGCAAAAAGTGCCGCGCAGGCAACACTGCGTTGGCATATACAAAATAATATTACGATTATTCCTAAGTCTGTTAAAAAAGAACGCATCTTGGAAAATGCAGATATTTTTGATTTTGAGCTTTCTGATGAGGATATGCAGAGCATAAATGCATTGAGCCCCAAAATGTCTTTTTCGTGGGATTCAACTAAATTTGACGGCGACGCGGATGCGGCACGAAAACAGAAAAATAAATAAAACCATAAAAAAACGGGCAGTTCAACATTGAACTGCCCGTTTTGATGTGTGGCTTAGTACATTCCGGGCATTCCGCCGGGAGCGCCGCCGCCCGGCATAGCCGGAGCTTCGGGAGCGGGGAGATCTGTTACGATGCTTTCTGTTGTAAGCAGCATTGCCGCAATAGAGCAAGCGTTTTGAATAGCAGAACGCGTTACCTTGGTTGGGTCGATAATGCCTTCTTTAATCATGTCAACATATTCGCATTTTGCAGCGTCAAAGCCGTACGTATTTGAACTGTTAGCAAGAATTTTCTCGACGATTATGCTGCCCTCAAGCCCTGCATTTGCAGCAATTTGACGAACAGGTTCTTGAAGAGCACGAAGTACAATTTTAGCACCTGTCTTTTCGTCGCCGACAAGCTTAGCAATCAGCTTGTTGATTTCAGCCGAAACCTTGAGCGGAGCAGTGCCGCCTCCGGGAACAATACCTTCTTCAACAGCTGCACGCGTCGCCGCAAGAGCGTCTTCAATTCTCAGCTTAGATTCTTTCATTTCAGTTTCTGTTGCCGCACCAACGCGGATTACAGCTACACCGCCTGCAAGCTTAGCAAGTCTTTCTTGAAGCTTTTCTTTATCGTAATCAGAGGTTGTTTCTTCAATTTGAGCCTTGATGGATTTGATTCTGCCGTCAATGTCCTCTTTGGAGCCTTTGCCTTCAACGATAACGGTGTTGTCTTTGTCAACTTTAATCTGTTTTGCGTGACCGAGCATTTCCATTGTAGCATCTTTAAGGTCAATGCCGACTTCTTCAGAAACAACAGTTGCGCCCGTAAGCACAGCAATATCCTGCAACATTGCTTTTCTTCTGTCACCGAATCCGGGAGCTTTTACAGCAACGCAGTTAAATGTGCCGCGCAGTTTGTTTACAACTAAAGTTGCAAGTGCTTCACCCTCAACATCCTCAGAGATAATAAGCAGTTTTTTGCCCTGCTGCACAATCTGCTCAAGAATAGGGAGTATATCTTGAATGTTGGTGATTTTTTTATCTGTTATTAAAATGAGAGCATCATCCAAAACGGCTTCCATTTTTTCTGTATCAGTTACCATGTATGCCGAAGCATAGCCACGGTCAAATTGCATACCCTCAACAACGTCAAGCTCTGTCTGCATTGTTTTGGATTCTTCTACTGTAATTACGCCGTCATTGCCGACTTTTTCCATTGCAGCGGAAATAAGTGTGCCAATGCGGTCGTCGCCTGCGGAAATGCTTGCAACCTGCGAGATTGCTTTGCTGTCTGCAATTGGCTTAGAAAGCGCCTGAAGAGCTGTAACAGCCGTTTCGGAAGCTTCAAGAATACCTCTTTTAATGCCCATTGGGTTTGCACCTGCGGCAACATTTTTAAGACCCTCACGAATGATTGCTTGAGCAAGCAGTGTAGCTGTGGTTGTGCCGTCGCCCGCAACATCATTTGTTTTTGTAGCCACTTCTTTTACAAGCTGAGCGCCCATATTTTCAAAGGGGTCTTCAAGCTCAATTTCTTTTGCAATGGTAACACCGTCATTTGTAATGAGCGGGGAACCGAATTTTTTGTCCAGTACAACATTGCGGCCCTTTGGCCCTAATGTCACTTTTACTGTATCTGCAAGCTGATTTACGCCTCTTTCGAGTGCGCGGCGAGCTTCTTCACCGAATTTTAATTGTTTTGCCATGTTTTATTTCCTCCTTTTTATTTTACAACTGCGAGAATATCAGATTGGCGAACGATCATAAGTTCTTCTCCGTCAAGCTTTACTTCCGTGCCCGCATACTTGGAATAAAGAACTTTATCACCTTTCTTTACTTCCATTTTAATTTCTTTGCCGTCTACAACACCACCGGGGCCGACTTCTACTACTTCTGCAACCTGTGGTTTTTCCTTAGCAGAGCCCGGCAATACAATGCCGCTTTTGGTTGTTTCTTCTGCTTCCACTGACTTGATGACGACTCTGTCGCCTAAAGGTTTAATTGTCATATCTTATTCCTCCTGTAAAAATATTGGTTAAATTTTGTTAGCACTCATCGTTGCCGAGTGCTAATTTACTAAACCTAATCATATCTATAAACCGCAAATAAATCAAATAACATTGATAATTAAAAATGAGCAAATTTTATGATTGAGTGTAGTTATAGCCTAATTGCTATGATATACTATTGATAGATACTAATTGCTAAGTAATTCAATCCCGACATACGCGACGAAACATTGTAAAATAGTAAATAACAGTTTACATTATATACGCTTAAAATCATTTCTATAAGTAAAGAGAGGACAAACATGGATAAATGGGATAAAAGATTTATGAACCTCGCAGAAGAAATTTCACATTGGACAAGCTGTTATAAGCCAAACAGAAGTATAGGCGCGATTATTGTGAAAAACAAGCGTATTGTTACCACAGGCTACAACGGCGCGCCTGCGGGTGTAGACAGCTGTAAAGAACGCGGAGAATGCTTGCGTAACAATTTAGGAATAAAGTCAGGCGAGCGTCAAGAGCTGTGTTATGCAATCCATGCCGAGCAAAACGCCATTATTCAGGCCGCAAGGCTGGGTGTGGCAATAGACGGCGCAACCATATATTGCACGCATCAGCCATGCTCTATTTGTGCAAAAATGATTGTAAACTCAGGAATTGTGAGGGTGGTTTATAAACATCCATATCCCGATGAATTTGCAAATAAGATATTTGATATGGTGGATATTAAAGTGGAACAATATAATGATTAACGAATGGAGGCTTTTATGAAAGTAAGTGAGATTGTAAAGCTGCTTGATGCGGAATTTCTTTGCGGAGAAGACAAAAATGATGTGGAAATATTGTGTGCGTGCGGGGCAGATATGATGAGCGATGTGCTTGCATATACTAAGCATGATGCAATATTGATGACAGGGCTTGTCAATAATCATGTTATCCGCACAGCGGAAATGATGGATATTCCTTGTATATTGTTTGTGCGCGGTAAGCGTCCCGCAAATGATGTAATTGAAATGGCAGAAGAGCGTGATATGGTACTTATTGCTACCGATAAACCCATGTTTACAACGTGCGGTATACTTTATCAAACCGGAATCAAAGGCGGCATGCGAGAGGAATAAACAGTATGATATATACCCGAGATTACGAAATAACACGCGATGATTATGTCGCGGCAGGCGAAGTGTCGTCACGCATCAAAAATAAATTAAAACAATTAGGTGTTGATCATACACTGATTCGCAAGATTGCGATTGCGTCATATGAAGCGGAAATAAATATGATTATACACAGCTATGGCGGACATATGCAGCTTGATATTGATGAAGACTCCATTGTTATTAAATGCGCGGATACAGGCCCCGGCATTCCGGATATCAAATTGGCAATGCAGGAGGGATATTCCACGGCATCCGATACTGTGCGCGAGATGGGCTTTGGCGCAGGTATGGGGCTTTCCAACATGAACAGAAACAGCGATAATATGCACATAGAGTCAAGTCCGGCGGGAACAACAGTAACATTAAGCTTTAAAATGTAGTGATTGGCATTTAATTCTTATAAGAAATATTATGACTCATAAAAAAGTGATGGGTTAAGACGATGGAAAAGTATTTTCATTCGGTACGCTTGGAAAAGGAAAAGTGTTCAGGCTGTACTAATTGCATTAAACGTTGTCCGACAGAGGCAATACGTGTCCAAAAGGGCAAAGCAAAGATATTAAAGGAACGCTGCATAGATTGCGGCGAATGTATTCGTGTGTGCCCTTATCATGCTAAAAATGCTGTAACAGACCCACTTTCAAGCATAAATCAATTCAAATATAAAATTGCGTTGCCCGCTCCGGCGCTTTACGCACAGTTTAAAATTGTGGATAAGGTTGATAAGGTCGACAGAGTTTTGTCAGGACTTAAGGCAATGGGGTTTGATGATGTATTTGAAGTGGCAAAGGGCGCTGAAATCTGCTCTAAGGCAATCGCACAGGAGTTAAAAACGCGAACGGACAGACCGCTTATTTCTTCGGCGTGTCCGGCAGTGGTGCGCCTTATTCAGGTGCGTTTTCCGGAACTTCTTGATAATGTTGTGCGGGTGGATGCCCCTGTAGAAGTTGCGGCAAAGGTGGCAAAAGAAGAATTCGCCGAAAGAAACAATGTAGATATTGCCGACATCGGTGCATATTTTATTACGCCGTGTCCGGCAAAAATGACAAGTATTAAGTCGCCGCTTGCAAAAGATAAAAGTGATGTAGACGGGGCGATTTCTATTTTAGAGGTTTATGGCTTGCTGACAGGGCAGCTAAAGGCGTCGGATGCAAAGCATTTTGACGGAATGAAAGCCTCGGCAAAGGGAATCGGATGGGCAAACAGCGGCGGTGAAACTTTTGCGGTCGGTGAGAAAAATGCGCTGGCGGTAGACGGTATTTCCAATGTGGCGCGCGCACTTGAGGATATAGAAAACGATAAATTAAAGGACCTTGATTTTTTTGAAGGGCTTGCGTGTGTAGGCGGGTGCGTGGGCGGACCGCTGGTATTTGAAAGCGCGTTTGTGGCACAGTCGCGCGTGCAGAAGATTTGCGATGAAGTCGGTTTTGATGAAAGTGTGGAGAAAAAGGCAAGTGATTATGCGAGCACAGGTGTTGCGGCGGTCAAAAAGCAGATGGAAGCTGTTGATATAATGAAACTTGACGATAACCGTATGGAAGCGCTTAAAAAAATACAAATGATTGAAGAGCTTACAAAAACGTTGCCGGGGATGGATTGCGGAAGCTGCGGTGCACCGTCTTGCAGGGCGCTTGCTGAGGATATTGTGCGCGGTCACGCAACGGAAATGGATTGTGTGTTTATGTTAAAAGAAAAGGTACGCTATCTTGCGGAAGAGATGGTGGACCTTGCAAGTAAAGATAAAATAGCGGAGGAAGAAACAGAATGAAAACAGCGGAAGTTGCTGCAAAGTTGGGGCTTAAACTATTAACGGACGGCGCGGACGAGAGCGCAGAGATTACGGATGGCTGTGTGTGTGACCTTTTAAGCTGGGTTATGGCGCGCGGGGAAGCAAACATGGCTTGGATTACAGTGCAAACACATCTTAATGTGATTGCGGTAGCGTGTTTACATGATTTTGCCTGCGTAATTGTACCTGAAAATATAACTGTGCCGGAGGCTACAGTTGCTAAGGCAAAAGAAGAGGGCGTTGTGATGTATTCTTCATCCAAAACCTCATATGCTATTTGCTGTGAGCTGTGCGAACTCGGAATCGGCAGATAAAATGCGGTTATATTATGACCTGCACATTCATTCTGCGCTTTCACCGTGCGCGGATGATGATATGACGCCGAATAACATTGTAAATATGGCGAAAATAAAAGGTCTTGATGTCATTACGGTGAGCGACCATAACTGCGCGAGAAATGCGGAGGCAACGGAAAAGGTTGCCGCGCGCGAGGGTATAATTTTTATTGCGGGCGTTGAAATGACAACCGCAGAAGAGGTGCATATGCTTGCTTTTTTTGAGCGAGCAGACTTGGCGCGTGCGTTTGGGGACAGACTCTATGCAGATTTGCCGGACATAAAAAATAAGCCTGATTACTTTGGAAATCAATTGATAATTGATGAAAATGATGATGTGACAGGCACGCTTGACAAGCTGCTTATTTCTGCGCTGCCGTACGATATTGATGAGTGTTGTGCGCTTGTAAAGGAATATGGCGGATATGTAATTCCGGCACATGTTAATAAGGGCGCAAACTCGGTGCTTGCCAATCTCGGCTTTTTTCCGCCGCAGCTGCCGTTCAAAACTATTGAAACGGTAAAGGGGCTTGCGATAGAGAATGATGTATCGCGTTTTGAGCAAATTCACTCTTCTGATGCGCATAATTTATGGCAAATTGCAGAGCGCGAACAGTATTTAGAAACAGAAAACGTTAAAATCAAGACAATTTTGCAAAAATTGTGTGAGTAATTTCACAAAAAAGGGTGCAAATGTGACGGGAATGTGGTAGAATGTTGCACGAAAGCAGTAAAAACAGATGTAAAAGCAGTAAAAACAGCAGTAAAAAGCAGTAAAACAGATGTGAAAGCAGTAAAAACAGCAGTAAAAAACAGTAAAAACAGATGTAAAAACAGTAAAACAGTAAAACAGTAAAAAAGATGTAAATAATAAACGGTACATAATTTCAAGGAGGCATTTTTCATGGGGAACACCGCAGAAATACAAGCAAAATTTGATGAATTAAAGAGTTTTATCAGCGAAAATAAAAACAAATTAGGTCCGCTGATGCCGATTATGCAAAAGGCTCAGGGGATTTTTGGTTCACTGCCGTTTAAAGTTCAAAGATTCATTGCCGAGGAAATGGGAATTCCGATGAGCGATGTCTACGGTGTGGCAACTTTTTATTCGCAGTTTGCTCTTGTGCCTAAGGGTAAGCACGTTGTAGGTGTGTGCATGGGTACGGCATGTTATGTAAAAAAAGCAGAGGGCGTTTTAAATGCAATTTGTGATGAGTTGCAGACCGCTCCCGGTGAAACAACGCCTGACGGTATGTTTACGCTTGAAGCAACGCGTTGTCTTGGATGTTGCGGACTTGCACCTGTAATTATGATTGATGATCAAGTTTACGGACGCTTGAAGCCTGAGGATATTCCTGGGATTGTAAGTCTTTATAAAAACAAGCAGTAAGTGCGACGGTATGAAAGAAATTTCTTTGCATATAATGGATATTATACAAAATTCCGTTACGGCAAATGCTACGGTAATAGAAGTGGCGCTTGCAATAGCGCGGGATGAAGATATAGTTTCCGTTACGATTAAAGATAACGGAAAAGGTATGAGCAAGGAAATGCTTGCCCATGTGACAAGCCCTTTTGTCACAACGCGTACAACGCGTAAGGTGGGGCTTGGAATATCGCTTTTTAAAGCGGGTGCAGAGATTTCGGGCGGGTGCTTTGAAATAGATTCTCAAGAGGGCGTGGGAACAGAATTAAGAGCGGTATATGTGCTGTCCAACATCGACCGTCCGCCGATTGGGGATTTTGCGGGGACAATGCAGAGCGTAATTGTCTGTAATCCAAATATTGATTTTGTTGTAAAGGTTATAATTGACGGGCGCGAAGAGCTTCTTGATACGCGTGAGGTAAGGCAGGTATTAGGGGACAAAATCTCGCTGGATATGCCCGAGGTATCGGCATGGATTAAGGAAAATCTCAATGAGATTTTTCCGAAAGAATATGAAATATTCTGAGCCGACAATTTTTTTCGGCGCTTGAGAATATACGACAAAAAATATATAATATAATTTCGGCACACCGCTTGCCGTAAAGGCGGTTATAAATACATTCTGAATTATGAGTGTGTTCAAACGGGGAGTCAAAATGAAGTCACTTCAGGAGTTAGAAGAAATCAGAAACAAGATGCAGGGGAAAGTAGATATTCGTAAGAATGATGCTGAAAAACGTATTGTTGTAGGCATGGCTACGTGCGGAATAGCTGCGGGTGCGCGCCCTGTATTGCAGGCGTTTGTAGACGAGGTTGCCACTCGCGGTTTAAATGATGTGGCGGTGTCACAGACGGGGTGCATCGGGATTTGCCGTCTTGAGCCTATTGCAGAGGTGTTTATGCCGGGAGAGCCTAAGGTTACATACGTTAAAATGGATGCGGAAAAAGCAAAACGTGTCGTTACAGAGCACCTGGTAAACGGAAATATCGTAGCAGAGTATACGATTGGTCATTACGAAAAAAATAACGCTTAAATGTGTAAACTTATTGGAGGGTTAAGATAAATGGACTTTTATCGTGCGCATGTGTTGGTATGTGGAGGAACAGGCTGTACGTCCTCAGGGTCGGGCGAGATTATCAAAAGATTTGAATCCGAGCTCGCTGAAAAAGGATTGGATAAAGAAGTAAAGGTAGTAAGAACCGGATGCTTTGGTTTGTGTGAAGCAGGTCCTATTATTATTGTTTATCCTGAGGGTGCATTTTACAGCAGAGTAAAGCTTGAGGATGTAGACGAGATTGTTGAAGAACATCTGCTTAAAGGCCGTATTGTGGAGCGTTTGCTGCACAAGGAGGATAATGTTGAGGATGTTGCAACAACCTTAGATGATATTGAGTTTTATAAGAAGCAGCATCGTGTAGCGTTGCGTAATTGCGGCGTTATAGACCCGGAAGCTATTGATGAATATATTGCTTTTGACGGATATAAAGCGCTCGGGACGTGCCTTACAGAAAAAACGCCGGAAGAAGTGCTTGATATTATTAAACAGTCAGGGCTTCGCGGACGTGGGGGCGGCGGATTCCCGACAGGGCTTAAGTGGCAGTTCGGCCATGACGCAAAAGGAGCGCAAAAGTATGTTATATGTAATGCAGACGAGGGTGACCCCGGTGCATTTATGGATCGTTCCGTATTGGAGGGCGACCCACACGCTGTAATAGAAGCAATGGCAATCGCGGGGTATGTGATAGGCGCGGATACAGGATATGTATATGTGCGTGCTGAATATCCTATAGCAGTAAAAAGATTGCAAATTGCGATTGATCAAGCAAAGGAATATGAGTTGCTCGGCAAAGGAATTTTCGGTACGGATTTTAATTTCGACATTGAAATTCGTCTTGGCGCAGGCGCGTTTGTGTGTGGTGAAGAAACAGCACTTATGGAGTCTATTGAGGGACATCGCGGTGAGCCGCGTCCTAAGCCGCCGTTTCCTGCAAACAAGGGCTTGTTTGGCAAACCTACTATCATCAACAACGTAGAAACACTTGCTAATATTCCGCAGATTATTCTTAAGGGCGCGGAATGGTTTGGTTCTATGGGTACGGAAAAGTCAAAAGGCACAAAGGTTTTTGCTTTAGGCGGAAAAATAAATAACACAGGTCTTGTGGAAATACCAATGGGTACCACTTTGCGTGAGGTTATTTATGACATCGGCGGAGGAATCCCTGACGGCAAAAAGTTTAAGGCGGCACAAACAGGCGGTCCTTCCGGCGGATGTATACCGGCTGAACATTTGGACCTTAAAATTGATTATGATACGCTTACCTCTATCGGTTCTATGATGGGGTCGGGCGGACTTATCGTTATGGATGAAGACAACTGTATGGTAGACGTTGCAAAATTCTTCCTCGATTTTACGGTGGATGAATCTTGCGGAAAATGCCCGCCATGCCGTATCGGCACAAAACGCATGCTCGAGATTTTACAGAATATTACAGATGGAAAAGGTAAACCGGGAGATATTGAAAAGCTCATAGAGCTTGGTGAAAGCATTAAGGCGGGGGCGCTTTGCGGACTTGGAAAAACTGCGCCTAATCCTGTTCTTTCCACTATAAAGTATTTCAGAGATGAATATGAAGCGCATATTTATGAGAAACGCTGTCCGGCAGGCCATTGCCAGCAGTTGCTTTCATATGAAATCATCACATCCAAATGTATCGGGTGCGGGATGTGTGTACGTGTTTGCCCGGCGGACGCAATTACCGGAGAAAAGAAGCAGCCACATCATATCAATCCGGATAAGTGTATCAAATGCGGCGCTTGTGTTGAAAAATGTAAATTCAACGCAATCAAGAGATAAAGGGAGGATTATGTGATATGGTATCATTGACGATAGACGGCGTAAAAGTAGAAGCGCCGGATAACTCCACGGTGTTGGATGCTGCGAGAAAAGCAAATGTTGATATTCCGACGCTTTGCTATTTAAAAGGTATAAACGCCATCGGAGCTTGCCGAATTTGTTTAGTAGAAGTAAAAAACAGTCCTGCGTTGCAGGCGGCGTGTGTGCTGCCCGTAACAGAGGGAATGGAGGTTTTTACTAAATCGGAAAAGGTGCTTAAGGCAAGAAAGGTCAGCCTTGATTTGTTGCTTTCAAATCATGACAGAGAATGCTTAACCTGCGTGCGCAATCAAAATTGTGAATTGCAAAAATTGGCGGAAGATTTCAATATTACGGGTATTAAGTATGAGGGCGAAAAGATTGTAAAGGATATTGACGATAAATCGGCTTCTGTTATACGCAACCCAAACAAGTGTGTGCTATGTAAACGGTGTATTGCCGTTTGCGGAAAAATTCAGGGTGTGGGCGTTATCGGCGCTACAAACCGTGGATTTAAAACTATGATAGAGCCTGTATGGGGCAAATCCTTGTTGGATGTTCCGTGTATAAATTGCGGACAGTGTATTGTGTCCTGCCCTGTGGGCGCGCTTACAGAAAAAAGCGAGGCAGACAGCGTTTGGGCGGCACTTCATAATCCGAATATGCACGTTGTGGTACAGCCGGCTCCTGCCGTGAGAGTAGCTATAGGTGAGGAATTCGGAATGCCTATGGGAACGCGCGTTACAGGCAAGCTTGCTGCTGCGCTGCGCAAGATGGGCTTTGATAAGGTTTTTGATACAGATTTCGGTGCAGACCTCACAATTATGGAGGAAGGCTACGAGTTTATCAACAGAGTGAAAAACGGCGGAAAGCTTCCGATGATTACGTCCTGTTCTCCGGGATGGATCAAATTTGCGGAATATTTCTTCCCTGATATGTTGGAAAATCTTTCGAGCTGTAAATCACCTCATCAAATGTTAGGGGCGATTATTAAATCATATTATGCGCAGGAAAACGGAATTGATCCTGCAAAGATATTTACGGTATCTGTTATGCCATGTACTGCCAAGAAATACGAAAAGAATCGTGATGGGCAGGCTGCAACAGGTTATTCGGATGTCGATGCGGTTATTACCACTCGTGAAATGGCGCGTATGATTAAAGAGGCAAATATTGACTTTGTAAATTTGCCGGATGAAGATTTTGATGAAATTTTAGGTACATCAACAGGTGCGGGAGTTATCTTCGGCGCAACCGGCGGTGTAATGGAAGCGGCACTCAGAACTGTGGCGGAAGTGCTTACAGGTAAAGAGCTTGAGAATGTAGAGTTCCATGATGTGCGCGGAATTGCAGGAATCAAGGAAGCGGAAATAATGGTGGGCGATTTAGCAGTCAAAGTTGCGGTTGCAAGCGGCACAGGCAATGCAAAGAAGCTGCTTGAAGCGGTACGCTCGGGCGAAAAGCAATATCATTTTATAGAGATTATGGCGTGCCCCGGGGGCTGTGTAAACGGCGGCGGACAGCCGATTGTATCGGCACGTGTGAAAAATGTGCTTGACCCGCGCGTGGTTCGTGCGCAGGGCTTGTATGATGAGGATTGTGATAAGAGCATCAGAAAATCGCATGAAAATCCTGATATTCAAAAGCTCTACAATGATTTCTTGGGAGAGCCAAACGGACATAAGGCGCATGAGCTGTTACATACTTTTTATTCGGAAAAGCCGAGATACAATGAACAGTCACAAAGTGATGCTGAGTAATATAATAAAATTCACAAGCCGCCCGACAGCTTATGTGCTGTCGGGCGATTTGCTTTTTAATGCTGAATTAGAGGATTTAACGTTTTATGTGTGTAATATATTAGTATAGGTATAAAAGAATAAGCGTGCTTAGAGTATGCGAAAGGGGCAGAAGATGCCGTTTTTTTCTGAAGAGTGGATTTCTGATTTGCTTGCAAAAGTAAATCTTGTGGATTTGATAAGTGAATATGTGACAATACAGAATAAATCGGGGCGCTGGTGGGCGTGCTGTCCGTTTCACAACGAAAAAACCCCGAGCTTCACGGTGAATCCCGAAAAAGGTTTTTATCATTGCTTTGGTTGCGGTAAGGGCGGAAATGCTATTCAATTTGTGATGGAACAGGAGAAAATGACGTTCCCCGAAGCGTGCCGTTATCTTGCGGAAAAAGTGAAATTGCCTATTCCTGAAATGACAGACGATACAGGCTATGAAAAACGCAAGCAGCAACGCGCGAAAATATTAGAGATGAATAAAATTGCTGCACAGTATTTTTACGGCAATCTGTATGCCGAGGAGGGCAAAAAAGCACTTTCATATTTGCATATTCGCGGTATGGACGACAAAGTAATAAAAACATTTGGCATGGGGTATGCAAAGGACGGTTGGGATTACCTTTTGAAATTGCTTGCAGAAAAAGGCTACACAAAGCAGGATATGCAGGCGGCGGGTCTTATTAAAATGTCAGAGGGTAAAAGCTATGATATGTTTCGTAACAGGGTTATGATACCGATAATAAATGCGTTTTCCGATATTATCGGGTTTGGCGGACGTGTGATGGATGACGGAATGCCAAAATATCTAAATTCACCTGAAACGGCGGCATTCAGCAAAAGTAAGAATTTATATAATCTGAATTTGATACGCAAACAGAAAAACCTACCGCACCTGATACTCGTGGAGGGTTATATGGACGTGATAGCACTGTTTTCACACGGCATACCGGAGTGTGTGGCTACGCTCGGAACGGCGCTCACACAGAACCAAGCACGGCTTGTGAAGCGGTACACAAATCATGTGTACATTTCCTATGACGGAGATGAGGCAGGTAAAAAGGCGACGTTGCGCGCCATTGATATTTTGGAGCAGGAAGGGATTGAAACGCGTGTAATAAGCATCCCCGGTGGGGAAGACCCTGACGAATATTTAAAAAAACATGGTAAAGACGGATATGTGCAGCTAATGAAAATCTCTTTGCCTGTGATGGATTATAAATTTAAGATTATTGCGAAAGAGTATGACCTTAATGACAGTTATCAAAAAGAAAAGTTTGCGCAGAAATGTGTGCAGCTTTTAAAAGGTACGACAAGTGCAATAGTAAAGGAAAAATATGCGAAAAAGTTATCGGATTTAACCGGATTTTCCGTTAATTCGATAGCGCAGGACATAGGCGGTAATAAACAAGAAAACATGGCGTGGGTGCCGCCCAAAGCAAAGAAAAGTGACACAACGGCGGAAGAAAATGCGGAAGCGTGCCTTATACGTTTGCTGTACATAAATCCGCAAAATGTTCTAAAGATTGAGTCTGAAATTACAGAAGATGATTTTTTGACAGAGGCAAACAAAAAAATGTTTTCGTATGCCTTACAGAATGTAAAAAAAGGGATTCCGCTTGTGAACGGCGAATTACTATCCGTGTTGGATGAAAAAGAGTGCGCCTATGCGACGGAGCTGTTTAGCGGCGATGCAGATAACGAAAATGCGGACGATATGCTTGATGGGTATGTAAGCCGTATGCAGGCAGGAAAGCTTGAACGTCGAAGAAAGCAATTGATTGCTCAATTGGAAGCGGAGGATGCACCCGAAAAAAAACAAGAGCTGTTGTTGGAAATGAATGATATAGTTAAAAAGATATATCAACTAAAAACGAGTTTATAAATTTTATATAGTAGGTGAATATTTTGACTGAGAAAAAAGTAATAAGTAAGGTTGCAGCCGAGATTAAAACGGTTGAAACAACAGAAAAGATTGTGGTTAAAAAGACGGTAAAGAAAGCCGAACCAAAGGTTAAGGCGGTTGAAGCAACAGAAAAGATTGTTGCTAAAAAGGCGGTAAAGAAAGTCGAACCAAAGGTTAAGACGGCAAAAATAACAGAAAAACCTGCGGCGCAAGAAGATGAAGTTAAGCAGGAGCAGCCAAAAGCCGTTGTAAAAGCTGCAAAAACGGCAAAAACAACAGAAAAACCTGCGGCGCAAGAAGATGAAGTTAAGCAGGAGCAGCCAAAAGCCGTTGTAAAAGCTGCAAAAACGGCAAAAACAACAGAAAAACCTGCGGCGCAAGAAGATGAAGTTAAGCAGGAGCAGCCAAAAGCC
>JAVXIJ010000008.1:0-25754 GCA_036648415.1 Christensenella sp. | reverse complement strand
AGAGCCTCCGCAATTTCTTCCTGCGCCATATGGGTGGTAATAAGCAAATAACACGCGCGGCTGACCTTGCGCCCGATTATGTAACGCGAAACAGGCAGCCCCGTTAATCTGTGAAATTTGCGCGAAAAGTAGGTAGGATTGTATCCGAATCGGCTTGCAAGGAATTCGAGGGATAAGTTTTCCGTATAATGCTCGTTTATATATTGCACTATGCCGTCCCCCTCCGCGCTCAATCCGTCATCTCGATTTTCACATAAATGTGTAAGTATTCCGTAAATATCAAGATTGATGTTCAGCCAATCATCGTATTCTATGCGCGATAAAACAGAGGTCGCGTATGTCAGCACGCACGAAAATGCGCTGTCTGTAAAAATCGGAGAATGATGCGCAAGTATATATTGCGTAAGCTGCGCGGTGCTGCCGCCGTAAAACTCCACAAAGCAAAGCCCCAACGGGTTTGCAGGCTCGCTTTTATACTCATGCCTTTCAAACGGAGGAAGCAAAAAAAGCTGTCCGGCGCTAAGCGGATATTCTTTGCCGCGAAAGATGAGCGAACCGTTTCCCGCAAATACGCAATGTACGACTCCAAAACAATATGTGTCATTTCTGCGAATGTGAAAGTTGCTTGTGGTGCGCGCCACCACGCCCGCGCGGTTCACGCGATAAAAAAGACTTTCTGCGTCAAACGGACGCGGCGAAATATGTAAAATTTCATGCGGCGGAGTAACATCAATTTGCGACATCGCAGATATAGAACGATTTTTCATGAGTACGCACCTTTTTAAAAAGATTATATGATGTAAATATTATACTATTTTTTGACAAATGCGTCCATAGAACTTGCTTTTTATTTTGGCTATACTTAGTAAAAAGAACGCTAAACGGAGGATAAATATAATGATGACTTCAAAACAGCGCATACGCGCGGCAATCGAGCATAAGGAAACGGACAGAATACCGTCTACCATGCAATGCGTGGAAACACAGTGGGATAAACTGAAAGAATATTTTGGCGCGGCAACAGAAAATGATGTCATGGACATTCTTGAAATAGATACGCGCATTATGGATATGCCGCCATATATAGGGCCTGCGCATCCAAATTACTTTAATGAAAAGGGTGAAGAAGTATTTACCCACCCCATGGGCTTTGAATATGTAAAGAAATGGAACGGCGCAGAATATAATATGCACATCACATATTTGCCGTATGATAACATTGAAACATGGGAAGATTTTGAAGCGTTTGACGGGTGGCTTAATCCGGATAATTATGACTACAGCGCAGTTAAGGCGTTTTGTGACGAGCACGCAGATAAGGCAATACGCATTGGCTGGCCGGGGCCGTATCAAGTGTTTACGGAAATGTATGACGCGGAAAAATTTTACATCAATATGTATGAGAAGCCGGAACTGCTAAAAGCAATGCTCAAGCGTTATTGTGACAGCAGCCTCGAGCTTTATGAACGTATGTTTGAAGCCTCAAATGACAGAATAGACATTTTGCGCTGCTGCGATGATTACGGCACGCAAATCAGCTTGCTTTTCAGCCCTGCAATGTGGGATGAATTTTTTGCGGAAAACACGCAGAGGTTCGTAGACCTGGCACACAAGCATAACGCTTATTACCTGCAACATTCGTGCGGCGCAATTCGCCCGATTATCCCGAATCTTGTTAAGCTCGGGGTGGACATCATAGAGCCCATTCAAAAGGTGGAGGGCATGGAGGTTGACGGACTTAAAGCAGATTTCGGCGATGACCTGTGCTTTCAGGGAGGTGTCGATACACAAGGAGTGCTTCCGCTTGGAACTCCGGATGAGGTATATGATGAAACAAAGCGCATTATCACCGCACTCAGCGCGGGCGGTGGCTATATACTTGCTCCCAGTCAGGATTTTGAGGGCGATGTGCCTGTGGAAAATGTTGTAGCTCTTTATCGAGCGAGAAAAGAATTCGGCGGAATGTGAAAATATGCGAACAAAAAACAAGGTATCCTCATGATACCTTGTTTTTATTTGCCGAATATTTATTTATACAATACCAACCCCGTGTTGGTAACGGTGTTTGCGCCGTGAATATAATCAAGCCCGCATTGTGTGCACAATATGGAAACATTGATACCGCAGGATTCCACAGAAACGTTTCTGCGGTTTGGGTAACGGCATGGGTCATGCGGATATGTACATTCTCCGCCGCATTGTTTGCAGCCGCCTGCGCCCAGCACAAGATAATCGGTCGCGTTTTCCCACATAAATTGGCGAATACCGTTTGAAATTTTGCCGAATATAAGCCCCGTGCTTGTCATTCCCTCATAATCGAAAGAGTCTTCAAGCTTGCCGACATATTGATATACAATACCATGTGTAAATTCACTGCAGCGCTTGGAAAGCTCATCTACCTCACCGCAGCCGGGGGGGCAGCCCCAGTTTGTGCCGTAAGAGCCGCAGCTGTTCATTTCACACAGCGCGCGCACCTCTTGGAAAAATTTTATACGCGATACTTCAATGGGCGCGGTGTACATCGCACCTAATTTTTTAAGTTCTTCAACGATCTTTTCTTCCATAAAAACAGAACCTCCATATACTTGGCAAGCAATTTTATTGTAAGCGCCTTTATTATAACATAATCAATGAGAAATAATAGATTTAAAAGTAAAAAAATCACATATTATGAAAAAATATTTCAGAACATGATGCCCTTTATGTTAAATGAAACAAAAAACCGGCTATTTGCCGGTTTTTTGCTGATTGGGGGTATGTATTGTTTTGCGTTGCGCCTACTTAACGTATTTGCAACATAATATATATAACCCGCGTATATCATGTTAAACACTATTTTTTATTTTAATCATTCCTCCGTGTCCGCCGCCCTCGCGCGGTGGGTGTGCACAGATTTAACCTTTTGCTTTTTGCGTTTTTGCGCCGCAACAAAAAATGCGAGAATACCCATAAAAATTTGCCCGTTGACTATCATAAGCACCCCGCGCGCCATGCCGTATGTAAAAAGTCCGCCGGACATGGAAACAAGCACCCGCATGGGGTTTTCTTCTAAAAGCTGAAGCATTATGCGTGCGCTGTGATAGCCGCCCGGGTCGATGTGCTTTTGTACAAAGCGCGAAATAAATTTGTGCAGCATTCGCCCGATTGCAACGGAATCAAAATCCATAAGTGTGGCGTTAATGGTAAAGGGATGCGTGCTGAACGAAATGTGCGGTATCTTGTGAAATAAATTGTAATAGCTGACCGCGTCCCAGTGTCCGTCAAGCGAAACAGGATATTCGGCGGGCACAAAACCGTCCGCTATGCTTATTTCTGTTGTAAGACGTATATCGCGTGAGGACGCGCCGACTAAAATCCGCACTTGCGAAAACAGCTTCCATTCGTCGGCATAAAAGGAAAAATCGCGCTCTGAAAGTGTGAAGTATACGCGGGTGCTTTCGTCGGGCTGTAAAAACACCTTTTCAAAACCACGCAGATTTTTGAAAGGGGAATCCGTCGCCTCTGCATAACACTCAACAACCTCCGCGCCCGCCACACTGCCGACATTTTTTATTTGTACGCTCACGGTAATACTTTCGCCGGCCGCAAATTGCGTGTTCGTTGTTTTTATATCGGAATATTCAAAGGTTGTGTAGGAAAGCCCATATCCAAACGGAAACAGCACGTCGCGATTCGCCGCGTCATAATAGCGATAGCCTACATAAACGCTTTCGCGGTATTCAACGTTGTGTCTGTCATCTGAAAAAAAGCGGTAGGATGGGTTATCTGCAAGTGAAAGCGGATAGCTTTCCGCAAGCTTGCCGCTTGGGTTTATTTCACCGTTTAAAATTTGCGCCATAGCGGATGCGCCCGCCTCTCCGCCCAAATAAAAATGAACAAGGGAGCTCACATGCTTAAGCCATGGCATTTCCACCGCGCCGCCGCCGCATAACAGCACAATTACAGGCTTGATTTTTGCGATGCGTTCTATCAGATTGATTTGATTGTCGGGAATGCGCATATGTGTGCGGTCAATGCCCTCCACCTCATATCGCGGCGGCAGACCGACAATAATCACCGCCGTATCACATTCGCGCGCGGTTTGCTCCGCCGCCTCCGCGAGTGCCTCGTTCGGGCTTTCGTCCGCTATGGCAAAGCCTTGTGAATATGTGTAATCTATGCCGTACTCTTTAAATGCGGTAAGCGCATTTTCAAGGTTATACGGATTGATACCCGAGCTTCCCGCGCCCTGATAGCGCGGCTTTTCCGCAAATTCGCCTAATAACGCAATTTTTGTATCGGGTTTTAGCGGCAGCGCGCCGTCGTTTTTAAGCAAAACAGCACTTTCGGCGGCGGCGCGCATGGCAAGCGCATGGTTGCTCTTCATGTCGCATATATAATGAAGCTTTTTATTTTCTTCACATTGAAATACAAAAGTTAAAATACGGCGCACGCATTTATCAAGCGCCTCCATGCTTAAATTCCCGTTTTCCACATTGTTAATTATGCGATTTGTGTTTTCTTCACCCGAATAAGGCATTTCAAGGTCAAGCCCTGCCGCTATTCCGCGTTCGCGGTTATAGCAAGCGCCCCAATCCGATACTGTAAGTCCGTCATATTCCCATTCGTCGCGCAGCAGATCCTGCATAAGCGCCTTAGATTCGCCGCAGTATATGCCGTCAATCATGTTGTATGCGCTCATCACCGCCGCAGGCTTTGACTCGCGTATAACGCGCTCAAACGCAGGCAGATAAATTTCGCGCAGTGCGCGTTTATCCACAACAGAGTTTGAAACCATGCGGAAATATTCGCGGTTATTAACGGCAAAATGCTTGACGCACGCCGCAGTGCCCACGCTTTGCATGCCGTCGACCATTGCCGCGCCAAGCTCCCCCGCGAGCAGCGGGTCCTCGGAAAAATATTCAAAGTTGCGTCCGCAAAGAGGGGAACGCTTGATGTTGATGCCGGGTCCTAAAACCATGGAAACGCCTTGCTCACGCGCTTCACCCCCAAGCGCCGCACCCAATTCTTTTAACAGTGCTCTGTCCCATGAGCACGCGGTGGTGGAGGCTGCGGGATAACAAGTCGCGGGAATAGACTCTTCAAGTACCGCGGTGCTTTTGTCATATTGCTTGCGCAAGCCGTGCGGTCCGTCGGTCATAAGCACGCTCGGCACGTCGGCAAAGCCTATGGGCATGGTGTTCCATGCGTCAAGCCCTGAGCACAAATCGGCTTTTTGTTCGAGCGTAAGCTGTGAAATAATGGTTTCTATTTGTTCCATCGGGTAACCTCGTAATTACATATTGCCTATATTATACCATAATAACGATGATACAAAACCTTATCGGCAGAGGAAGCGCGCATAAATTTTGCGTTGTTGAATTGTAACATATTTGTTAAAAATCAAAGCGAAAAAAATAAATTTAATGTTTTTGTCGGAAATCCTTTTATAAAAGCAAAAAGATGGGTATATATTACACAAATATTACAAATAAGTTAAAAAACTATGGACAAATTGAATTTTGTGTAGTATACTCATAATACATTTACGAAAGTGGATGGAAAAGGAGGTAATTATGATAAAACCATTTGGGAAACATATCGCGTCTGTAAGAGCAAGACGTAATAATGACGTTTCCTCTGATAGTGCGGGGGTGTCCCGTACAACAATGGTGCGTTATCGCACAAGAAAAAAGAAACGTTTACTTACAGTTGTTACAGTTGCGATTGCGGCAGTTATGGTACCTATTATGATTGTATCGGCGGCAAGCGGGGACATGAGCATGAAAGCTCCCGAGAGCGTTGCGCAGGTACAGCAGGCAGAACCGCAGGCAGCGCCTGCGCCGACCCCAACACCGACTCCGACCCCTGAGCTCACAGAAAAAACAGTGGCGGCACCGGCAGTGGCAGAGGACACTTCTTCTGTAACGGCGGAGGGTGAAAGTGCACCGGCGCCCACTCCCGAACCAACTCCGGCACCACCTGTATACGTTAATCTTACAGAGGGTATGAAGGACCCGTCCATTCATGCACTGCAGCAAAGATTGATGGATCTTTATTACATGGGTATGGACGAAACCACAGATTATTACGGACCGCAGACAAATCAAGCGGTGCAGTATTTTCAGCGCAAGCATGGTCTTACAGTAGACGGCGCGGCAGGTCCTGAAACGCAGGCGCTGTTGTTCTCAGATCAGGCAAAAGAATATACTATGGCGCTCGGCGCGGACGGCGCAGACGTTTTGCGTATGCAGGAACGTTTAGTAGAGCTTGGGTATCCGATTTCCGCTCCGACAGGGCATTTCGGTGAAGAAACACAAAAAGCGGTACAATATTTTCAAAGAATGAACTCTCTTACAGATGACGGCAGTGTAGGTCATAAGACAGAAGAACTGATTTATTCATCTGAAGCAGAAAAATCTTCGGAATATGAAGCAATGAAGAAAGCTGAAGCAGATAAAAAGGCGGCGGAGGAAGCAGCGGCGGCAAAACCGGCGGAGAAGCCCTCAAAGCCGGCAGAAAAGCCTTCAAAGCCTGAAGAAAAACCTTCAAAACCGGCGGAGAAACCTTCAAAACCTGAAGAGAGCACACCGTCATATGAAGCAGACCCGGGTTCTGTAGAAGCGTTTATCTCAGTTGCACAGGCACAGCTCGGCAAGCCATATGTGCTGGGCGGAAAAGGGCCGAACTCGTTTGATTGCTCAGGGCTTATATACTATGCACTGCGCGAAAGCGGAAATGATGTTGGATATATGACATCGGGCGGCTGGAGAAATTCGGGATATACAACAATCAGCAACGTTGATGATATGCAGCGCGGGGATATAGTTTGCATGAACGGTCATGTGGCGATTTACCTCGGCGGCGGACGTGTGCTGGATGCTTCCTCGAGTCAGAACGCAATGGTCGAAAGAGATTTTGGTTCATGGTTCCAAAATGGTTTCATTTTGGCAAAAAGACCACTCTGATTTTAAATGAAATATTCACAAAACCGCCGAAAGGCGGTTTTGTGGTATAAAGGCAAATTGTATATAGAAAAATTACTTTTTGCGAAAATATGCGTCTATTCGTTTTTCGACGTTGTGTTCAAGATTTTTGTAAAAGAGCGCAATATCAAGCATATGCAAAGAGCCGCGGTTCATCAGGAATTTCTTGAATATCCACCGTGCTTTATATAGCTCAAAGGCGGCATCATCGTCAATGACAAGCACGCCGCGCTGTTCGTCCACATATGCACCGGTGTAGTTATGTACTTCATACTTGATGCGTTTTCCGAGCTGCAAAAGTACAGCGCCGTCGTTTAAGGATTTATCGGCATAGGTGCTGTCGCGCTCCCAATTCAGCGGATTTATGCAAATAGAATCTGTGCGTACAAAGCGCATAAGCGGAAGCCCGTTTGCCGTAGTGTTGTAGGAAATAACAGAACCAATATCGGTTTCGCCCTCGGCGAGCTTTATGTGAGGATAGCGTTTAAGGTCGCGCCGCGTGAGTGAAAAACCGATTAAGTACGCCGCAATAAGCTTTTCTTGCAGGGCAGGGTCGGTGAATTCCTTGCGCATAAGCTGCAAAAGCATTGCACTTCCTTGGCTGTGCCCCGCGAGTATAAACGGCCGCCCGTTGTTGTAATGTTCAAGATAATAATGAAAAGCAGCGCATACATCCGCATAGGGCATACGCTCTGCGCGCAGTAAATCGGGCAAAGGCATTTTAAAGCTCTCCGTGCCGATTTGACGATAATGCGGCGCATAAAAATTACAGTGCCGCGCAAAAAGTTGACCTTGCCATGCCGCAACCCCCTTGGCAATGCCCAAATAAAACGGATTGCGCATACTCATATTGTGGTGTTTTTTGCGAAAAGGGTGCGCGTAAACGGTGGGATATACGAAAAATACATCCACATCCTTTGTTTCGTTTTTAAGCTTAGGCAGAAAAGCCCAACGACTTTTGCGCGAATAGTCCATAACACCCTCCACAACTGCGGCTACTATATATTATCATACTGAAAATGCTATTACAAACATCTAATTATGCGTTTACGGTAAGGTGAAATGGTTTATTAAATCAGTACGGTTGGGGTTTGCATATTTTTAAGGGATATATTATAATGTACACAGTGGTTGTATGTGCTGCTGAAAGGATTAGGGTATGAATAGAAATTTGAAATTAGTAAGTATGATATTGGCGATTTTGATGTGTGTCGCTTTTATAGCGGGCTGCGGAATAGGAGAGGCGGCGGAGGTGTCCGCCATGCCTACCACCATAACATCCGCACCGGAGGCAGAGGCAACGGCGGAACCGACTCCGACGCCTACGCCCACACCGGAACCAACACCAACGCCTGCGCCGGAGGTCACAACAAAGCTAAAGCAGCTTCAGTCAAAGGACGGCTATATGCCGCCGAAGTCGCTTGATGGTATTGACCCGCTAAAGGATAAGGTGGTTGCGCTTACATTTGATGATGGTCCGCACCCGGAAAACACTCCTAAGCTGTTAGATATTCTCAAGGCTAACGATGCGGTTGCAACTTTCTTTGTGGTCGGCACAAATGCGGCGGAATTCCCCGACATTATCAAGCGCGCCTATGAAGAGGGCAATGAAATCGGCACGCACAGCTGGAATCATAAGGATATGAAAAAATTATCTCTTGATGATATTATGCAAAACCAGTATGGCAAGGCAAATGACGCGATAGAGGCGGCAACAGGGCTAAGAGCACTCATAGATCGCCCGCCGTATGGCTCGATGAGCGAGGAATTGGCAGAACAGATCGGCAGAGAGCAAGTTATTTGGTCGGTAGACCCTAATGATTGGAAAACGGAAAACCGTGACCCCGATATAGTTTATGACCATGTGGTAAACGGCACGTCGGACGGCGGCTCTGTAAGTGACGGCGCGGTTGTGCTTTCGCATGACATCCACGCTTCAACAGTGGCGGCATATGACAGAATTATAAAGTCCTTAAAGGATGAGGGCTATAAATTTGTTACGGTCACACAGATGATGCAAATTGCGGAAATCAGAGGCGAAGATGTAAAATATCGCTTTATGAATGCGCCGACTGCGGCGGCAGCGGAAAAAACAAGTGACAGCGCAGAATAATTAAATGCAAATTTAAAAGGCTTTCGGCTGTGTGCCGAAAGCCTTTTTATTTGCAGTGACGGGTGCTGTATATTTTGCGTGAGCAAATTGTCGGAGTATTTATAAATATAAGTTGTTTCAATTTACAAAAAAACAGTGATATAATATATGTAACATTAAAAACCCTCGAGGGAGGATGTACATTGCAAAAGTTAAAACTATACGGATTTAATAATCTGACGAAAACCTTGAGCTTTAATTTATATGATATTTGTTATGCAAACACAAAAGAGGATAGACAAAGCTATATTGAATATATTGACGAATGCTATAATGCGCGGCGCTTAACGGAAATCTTGACGGATGTTGCAAACAGGATAGGTGCGCACATACTAAACGTTGCAGAGCAGGACTATGACCCGCAGGGCGCGTCTGTTACAATGCTTATTGCCGAGGAGAAGGTTCCCGCAAGCCTTGTCGGGCATCTTGATAAAAGCCACCTCACGGTGCATACATACCCCGAAAGTCATCCGCAAAACGGTGTGTGCACCTTTCGCGCGGATATAGATGTGTCGACCTGCGGCGAGATTTCTCCGCTGAGTACCCTTGAAAAGCTCATTACAAGCTTTGATTCAGACATCATCACAATGGATTATCGCGTGCGCGGTTTTACACGCACAGAGCACGGCGGCAAGGTTTTTATGGATCATGATATGCTTTCAATACAGGATTTTATTCCCGAAATAATTCTGCAAAAATATGAAACCTATGATGTAAATTTGTATGAGGAACGGATTTTTCATACAAGCATGATACTAAAGGAATATGATTTAGATAATTACCTGTTTAATTTGGATGCTGCGGACTTAAAAGAAGAAACGCGCGGGCATATAGAGCATAATCTTGAGCGGGAAATGAAGGAGATTTTTCATGGCAGAAATTTCAAAAAATGATTGGTTTTATGAATATTTTACGGACAACGCAAAATTCGGCATTAAAATAAAAGAGCATTTTGTGGATACTGAAAGCGATTTTCAGAAGATTGATTTTTATGACTCGTATGAATACGGGCGTTTTTTTACGTTGGATGGGTTTATTATGCTTACAGAGCGTGATGAGTTTATATATCATGAAATGCTGGTGCATCTTCCGATGGCGGTGGTGAGTGACGCAAAAAATGTGCTTATTATCGGCGGCGGCGACGGCGGCGCGGTGCGCGAGCTTACGCGCTATGCGGGCGTTGAGCATATTGATATGGTGGAGATAGATAAGGTCGTGGTAGATTTATGCAAAAAACATTTGCCGCAGACCGCGTGTAAATTGGAAGAGCCGCGTGTAACCCTGCATTTTTGTGACGGCATAGAGTTTGTAAAAAACGCGCGTAAAAAATATGATTTGATACTTGTGGACTCCACCGACCCTGTAGGGGTGGGCGAAGGGCTTTTTTCGCAGGAATTTTATGAGAACTGCGCGAAAATCATGACGGATAACGCAGTGATGATAAATCAGCATGAAAGTCCGTATTATGAGGGTGACGCGCGGGAAATGGAACGCGCGCACAAAAAGCTTGCGGCGGTGTTTCCGATATGCAGAGTTTATCAATTTCATATGCCGACATACGCCTCGGGGCATTGGCTGTTTGGGTTTGCGTCGCGCACTCGTGAGCCGCTGGATTTTGATGCGGACGCATGGAATGCGCTTCAAATAAAAACAAATTATTATAATACAGATTTGCACCGCGGGTGCTTTGCATTACCGAATTATGTGTTAAAAAGGCTGAAAAACGCCGAAGCAAAATGAAACAACAGGATTTAACAGTTTGTTCATAAAATAAAACTTGTAATGTGCTAAGATGTGTTATAAAATAAGAACATATCTTGGGTGACCGAGATATGTCAATCCCCACCCTTTTATTATTTTAGAAAAGCCGATTCGCAAGAATCGGCTTTTCGCATTTATTGCGTAATATGCGGTTTTATTTTTATGCTGTGGGCGCATATAATGTCTTGAACATTTTCTGCTTGTTTTTAAGTAATATGCACATCAGCACCACATAAACGGCGCACATGATATACGTGGACGGAAGGCGCATGACAAGCACCGCTGCATAGTTTGGGCCGTACAGCAGATAGTTCCAAAACGAATTGATGAGCAGCGAGCAAACAGTTTGTATAAGCACCGTCCCAAGCGAAATTTTGGCAATGGACGGGACGTATGCGGGCGAATTTTTTTTGTGGAAAATCAGCCCTGCAATAAGCCCGTAAAGTATCATGGTTATGGTAAAACCGGGGAAATATGGGCCGGGTTTTCCCGCAGTTCCTATTAAAAAGGACAGCATATCTGTTATTCCGCCTGCCGCCGCCCCCCAAACAGGGCCTAAAATTGCACCTGTAAGCATGATAACCACGGGCGCAAGGTTGAACTTTATGCTTTCGGTCACATAAAAGGATAGAAAGCTGCCTACCACAACAGCAATAGCGATAAATGTTGCGCAATAAACAAGGCGCAGTGTTTTGGGCGTGATTTTGGACATAAAAATACCTCTCTTTCGTTAGAAAATATGGCACGCTTCTACAAAAGAAAGGCATGAAAGCAAATAAAGGTCATGGCATTGCGCACATGATGCAAAAATGCTCCCATAAAAAATCGGATGATTTCTTTTGTGAGCAGCGGACGCAGCTTTGCATCGCAAGGGTTACCTTTTCGTTATAGGGCAACATCCCATCCCTATACACTTGACGCGCAAAACCTACTCTGCACATTTTTCTGTTATGAAGTCAGTATAGCATCAATGCGCCAAAACGGCAATAAAAAAGCAATACGGTGTCGATAACTGATGAAAAACTCGCGGGAAAGTGTAAATTTGTATAAAAAATTGCAGCTTGTGCAGGAAAATGCACAAAAATGTTGGGTTATTACACAAAAAATACAGGTTTTTTCATTGATTCCGCAGGTAATATTAGGTATAGTTAATATATAAAAATAAATTTTGACGGAAAAATTTGATTAAAAAAATTTGATTAAAAAATTTGATTAAAAAAAGTAAAAGGGGATAATGTTATGAGTAAAATTTTAGCGTTTGATTTCGGTGCGTCAAGTGGGCGCGCAATGCTTGCACAGTATGTGGACGGAAAAATCACAATGGAGGAGCTGCACCGCTTCACAAATGACCCGGTGTTTGTAAACGGTACGCTTTTTTGGGATGCGCTGCGTCTTTTTTATAATATCAAGCAGGGCATTACAAAGGCGGTAAACGCGGGCGGCTTTGATATGATAGGCATAGACACATGGGGGGTGGATTTCGGACTTATCGGCGAGGACGGACAGCTTTTGGAAAACCCTGTGCATTATCGTGATGCGCGCAGCGATAAGCCGTTTGAAGAATTTTTAAATACGGTTGATACCGACGAGTTTTATAAGACGATGGGGATTCAGCACGTGCCGATAAACACGCTGTACCAGTTAATGGCATTGCAGAAAAATCATGCGGACCTTCTTGCAAGGACGAAAAAAATATTGTTTACACCCGATATGTACAACTACTTTTTGACGGGTGAGATGAAAGCCGAATATACGATTGCATCCACTTCGGAGATGCTTGATGCGCGCAAGCGCGATTGGAGCGATGAAGCGCTAAAGCTCATTGGAATTTCGCGTGACAAGCTGTGTGATATTACACAGCCGGGTTCGCAGTGCGGATTTTTGAGCGATGAAATTTGTGAGGAGCTCGGAGCGCCTAAGGCAAAGGTGATGTGCACAGCGTCGCATGATACCGCGGCGGCGGTGGCGGCAGTGCCCACGCAGGAAAAGGATTATATATTCATCAGCTGCGGTACGTGGAGCTTGCTCGGAACGGAATTGCAAGAGGCGTGCATAAATGAGTACGGTGCAAAATATAATTTTGCAAATGAGGGCGGAGTTGCGGGGACGTATCGTTTTCTGCAAAACATCATGGGCACATGGCTCATACAGGAATCGCGCCGCCAGTGGATTCGCGAGGGAAGCGAGCATGGCTTCGGCGAGCTTGAGCAGATGGCTAAAGCAGCGCCGCAGTTTGCAAGCTTTATAGATGTTGATAATGCGGAGTTTGGTAAACCCGGAAATCTTCCGCGCCGTGTACGCGAATATTGTGAGAGAACAGGACAGACAGCTCCTAAAACGCAGGGCGAAACAATTCGGTGTATTGACGAGAGCCTTGCAATGAAATTCAACTACAGTATATTGCGCCTTGAGGAATGTACGGGTAAGCAGTACGAAACGATACATATTTTGGGCGGCGGCACAAAAAGTGCGCTTTTATGCCAAATGACGGCAAATGCGACGGGCAAACGCGTTGTTGCAGGGCCGGATGAAGCGACGGTTTTGGGGAATATAGCGGTGCAGCTTATTGCCGCAGGCGAAATCAAGGATATAAAAGAGGCGCGCCGCGTGATTGCGAGCTCTACAGAGCTTAAAACATATGAGCCGCAGGATAGGGAGCAGTGGAAAGCGCAGTATGAGAAATTTAAGAGCATAATTGAAAGCTGATAAGTAAGCATGCAGCTTTTACCATAAAATTTCAATCAAAAAGCTGTATGGGCAGAGTTCTAAGGTCTTAAGGTGCTCGTATACATATTCTTAATGAATTTGTTATAGTTTGTTTACAAAGCGCGGGGGGAAATCTCGGCGCTTTGTGTTATAATGAAAATATTGAAATAATGTGCGGGTGCGGTCTGTGCGCATTTGAAAGAACGGAGGACGTGAGTGGAGCCGATTATTGCTGCAAGAAATCTCAAGAAAATTTATCGTATGGGGGACACAAAAATCCATGCGCTGGACGGTGTGGATATAGACGTTATGCCGGGGGAAATTTGTGCCATACTCGGTACATCGGGAAGCGGAAAATCAACCCTTTTGTCGTTATTGGCAGGGCTTGAACACCCGACATCAGGCAAAATTTTTATCAAGAAAAAACCGACATACAAAATGAACGAAAAGGAATTGGTGGATTTTCGCTTAGAGCATATTGGGTTTGTGTTTCAGTCATTTAATTTGATGCCCACCATGAATGCCGTAGAAAATGTGGCGCTGCCGCTTATGTTTGACGGTATAGGGCGCACGAAGCGTATTAAGGCGGCGGAGAAGCTGCTTGTGCAGATGGGGCTTCGGCAGCAGCTTAAAAATATGCCTAATCAGCTTTCGGGCGGGCAACAGCAGCGTGTTTCCATTGCGCGCGCAATTATTTCACAGCCTGAGATTATTTTTGCGGATGAACCGACGGGTAATTTGGATTCGGTGACGGCGGAGCAAATAATGGATATTATGTGCGGCGAAGCAAAAAAGCGCGGCTCAACGCTGCTTTTTGTAACGCATGACCCGTCTAAGGCAAAATATGCGGATCAAGTTATACATATTATTGACGGAAAAGTTGCGAAAAGGGAAGTCCGCAACTCTGCTATAGAAAATTTTGAAGAGATACAAGGAGAAAAGAGATGAAAAGACGGATAATTGTGTGTGTGCTGGTGCTGGTGCTTGCGTTTGCGTGTGTGACACCTGCGTTTGCGGCAACTGCGGATGTAGGCAGGGGAACGGCGCTGAGGGTGGACAGTCAGAGCCAATATGAAGGAATGGATTCGACATATCAGGGCGGATACAGCCCGCAGGTGATAAATGATTCTGCACATATAATATTGCCGCTTATGGCGGGTGCGGGAACAGAGCAGGTGAAAAGCGGGGAAAACATCAATATTTCGGTGAATTTGGGGGATCCGTCAAAAGCACCTTTTGTGTTTAATAATTATAATAAAACGGTAAGTTTGCAGGATAACAAGTTAGCGGACGGAAGCAAAAAGAAATCATATTTAGTAGATTTTACATTACCGCTGGCAGCAGACAGAGTGAACGGAAATTATCCTGTGGTATTTACGGCGAAATATCCTATTACAGACGGTACGGTTAAAACGCAGGAATTTACAGTGTTTGTGAAAATTACGGATGGTGTCGGTCCGTCTGCACCGCCGAGTGAGCCGACTGTAACACCGACCGCAGAACCTACGGCAGTGCCTACAGATGTGCCGATCGACCCCGGAACGGGCGGCGGAGGCGGCGGCACAAGCGGTACTGCGTCACAGCCCAAGGTTATTATCAGCAAATATACAATATCGCCCGATGTGGTGAATGCCGGTGAGAAATTTACCGTCAATGTGACCCTTCAAAACACAAGTAAAACACAAAGCGTTAAAAACATTGTGGTGAATTTTAAAAGCCAAACAACGGATTTGATGTCGGGTGACAACACCAACATGGTGTATATTGAAAAAATTGCGGCAAAGAAGACGTCGGATTTCAGTTTTACTATGATGTCACGCGCGGACGCAAAGGCAGGACCGCAGAAGATGGATGTGGCAATCACATATGAGGACGCGCAGGCGGCACAGCTTACAGCCGCGGACGAAATCAGCGTAGAGATACATCAAAAGATACGTTTGGAATTTGACCCGCCTAAATTCCCGACACAGGTGGTAATGGGGGATACGACCTCCGCGAGCCTTAATCTTTATAATAAAGGGAAAAGCACGCTGTACAATGTAACGGTAACCCTTGATGTTCCGGGATTTACTCCTGAATCAAGTGCGTTTTTAGGAAATATGGAGTCGGGAGCATCTAAAACGGCGGATATTTATGCGTCGGTTGCGGCGGACCCGAATGCGGGCATGAACGCAGGCGGCGGCGGAGATAATGCAGCAGCCGCGGGCGGCGGGGATAATGCAGCAGCCGCGGGCGGCGGAGAGACTGCAACGGGTATGGCGATGGCGGCGGGCAACGAAGATAACGCCAAAGATGCCGCAACGGCAAAAACGGGCGAAGAACCCGGTGCAGAGCCAAAGGCCGAAGCAAAAGACAGTGATATTACGCCGGGACCGATTGAGGGCAATTTTATCATTGCGTATGAGGATGAATACGGCGAGAAATATGAGATAAAGGTGCCGGTTAAAACCGAGCTTATGCCTATGCAAAGCGCGGGCGGCGACACAACCACGGAAGAACAGCAGCCACAGGCGGCGGCAGGTTTCCCGATATGGGCGTGGTTTGTGATTGCGGGGGTTGCTGCCGCGGTTGTAATTACGGTGGTTGTTAAGAAGAAGAAAAAAGCGCGTTTGGCTGAACTTGCGGAGGAAATAGACGACGATGACATTTATTGATATTGTTGCGCTTGCCGCATCAAATTTGTGGCGACGAAAGACGCGTACATTCCTTACCGTTTTGGGCGTTATAATCGGTACTGCGTGCATTGTTATAATGGTGGCGTTGGGGCTTGGGAATTTGGAGCAGTTTAACCAAAGTATCATGATGGACAATAATTTAACGCAGATTCAAGTTATGCCGATGGGTATGGGAAAGGATTCTAAGCTGACGGACGCAAAGCTTGAACAGCTGCGCTCGATCGGCGGTGTAAAAAGTGTATCGGGGACAATAAACATTCCCTCATACATGGTTCTCGGAAAATATAAGGCGGATGCAGAGGTAATAGCCGTTGACCCTCAAAGTATGGATTTTAAATTCATGGAGGGCGGTGTATTTGCGGATAATTCTAATATTGAGCTTGTTGTGGGGGCGAATGCGCGGCAATATTTTGCAGACCCAAATGATTCGGGAGCGCAGGGCGGTATGGCAGGCGGCATGATGGCGTCAAATGCGTTGGGGGGCGGTGCCGCACCTGAAACACCCGTCGGACCTGACGTGAAATGGACTAATGCCAATATAAAATATTATCCCGGAAACAGCTACACAATGGAAAACAATGCTGCAGCGACACCCGACCAGCCTAAGCCTAAGGAATATCGCGGCAAGATTACAGGGGTGCTTGAGCAGTCGGACGGCCCTGACAGCTATAGCACATATATGAGTATTCCTGCGGCGAATAAGCTGATACGTGATAACCGTAAGCTTATGGACCAGGCGGGTATAAAAGAGGGACAGTATTCTCAAGCGTATATAAATACTGTGGATGTGGACGCCGTAAAGGATGTGCTGAAAGCCGTAAAGGAAATGGGATTTCAGGCATACAGTCCGACAGAATGGATTACGCAGATGCAGGATGAGCAGGCGCGTCAGCAGTCGCAGCTTATAGCTATCGGGCTTATATCACTGTTGGTTTCGGCAATAGGCATTGCCAACACTATGCTTGCAAGCATTTTGGAGCGCAGCCGTGAAATAGGCGTTATGAAGGTAATAGGTCTTTCTATAAGCAAAATAAATTTGATGTTTTTGGTGGAAGCGGCGATGATAGGGCTGCTCGGCGGACTTATAGGGCTTGGGGTGAGCTATGCCTTTGGGGCGGTGGCGAATTTCGGCGGGGGTGAAATGAACTTTTTGGGGATGTATTTCCAAAACGGAGTACAGCTTTCCATACCGTGGTGGCTGGCTCTCGGCGCGGTGGGCATTGCTGTTTGCGTGGGTATTGTATCGGGTATATATCCTGCGCGCAAGGCAACAAAAATGAGCCCGCTCGAGGCAATAAGGAGTTCTAACTAACACAGAGCGGTAAATGTAATTAAGGTGAAAATAAAGCATATGTTAATGTGCCGCCTAAGGGCTGTCGCTCGTACGCAGATTGCAACGGGCGGCGGCAGGTGACACCACCCGAAAATTCACAAAATATAACGCAGGGCTATAGTGACTTTAACGGTGGAAAAAGTCTTTGTAGCTTTTTTGTGGTATAATACAGCAGACGGAGTCATGCAACAATCAATTTAATCTCTTGGCAGAAGGTGAAAAGTTTTATGAGCGGGAACGGAACGATGATGCAGTATTTTGAATGGTATATGCCGATCGGGATGCTGTGGAAAAAGATAAAAGCAGAGGCGGAGGCGCTGAGCAACAGCGGTATTACGGCGCTGTGGATACCGCCTGCATATAAGGGCAGCGGCGGTGTGTACGATGTTGGCTATGGCGTATATGATTTATATGACTTGGGCGAATTTGAGCAAAAGGGCACGGTCGCCACTAAATACGGCACAAAGGAAGAGCTTTTGTCGGCGATACAGGTGCTGCACGCGCATGGTATGCACGTATATGCAGATGTTGTGCTCGACCATATGATGGGCGCGGACGGTGTGGAGATTGTGAGCGCGGCGGAGGTAAACCCCAAAAATCGCAATGAACAAACGAGCGGGAAACAACAGATTTCTGCTTGGACGCATTTTCGTTTTCCCGGGCGCAACAGAAAATATTCGGATTTTGAGTGGCATTGGTATCATTTTACGGGTATTGATTGGGACCAAATGGCAAATGAGTCGGGCGTTTACAAGTTTGAGGGCAAGGAATGGGATAAAAGCGTCGACGACGAAAACGGCAATTATGATTATCTGATGGGCGCGGATATTGATTTAGAGCATTTTGACGTAATAACAGAGCTTACACAGTGGGGAAAATGGTTTATTGAAACCACGGATATTGACGGTTTTCGATTTGACGCGGTAAAGCACATGAAGTTTTCCTTTTATCAGAATTGGCTGGATTCTATGCGCAGAGATGCAAAGGAAGAGCTTTTTTCTGTGGGGGAATATTGGAACGCGGATATTGGCGCGTTAAAGCATTATATTGACGCAACAAAGGGCGCGCTGTCGCTTTTTGATGTGCCGCTGCATTTTAAGTTTTTTGAGGCCGCAAAATCAAACGGGTCGTTTGATATGCGCACGATTTTTGACGGAACACTTGTGCAGGATAACCCGACGCGTGCGGTTACATTTGTGGATAATCATGATACACAGCCCGGCCAGGCGCTTGAGTCGTGGGTTACGGATTGGTTCAAGCCGCTTGCCTATGCGCTGATATTGCTGCGCTGCGGCGGGTATCCATGTGTTTTTTATGGGGATTATTACGGCATAGAGCACAGCAATATTTCACCGAAGCGCGAATGGATAGACCGTCTTGTGGCGGCGCGCAGGGATCTTGCGTACGGAGAACAAAACGATTATTTTGACAACCCAAACATCGTTGGCTGGACGCGCGAGGGGGACGACGAGCATGAGGGCTCGGGTATCGCGGTGGTGCTTACCAACGGCGAGGGCGGCTCTAAACGCATGTATATAGGGAAAAAGTTTGCGGGGGCGCGGTTTTATGACTGCACACATAATCGTTCGGATGAAATAACGATTGATGAGGACGGCACGGCGGATTTCCCCGTAAACGGCGGCTCGGTATCTGTATGGTGCGTGAAAAAGTGACGCGCTGTCGCTAATTCAGCACTATAACAGACACGTTGAGCACTGTTGCAATGCACAGCCATGAAATATACGGAATCAGCAGATAAAACGAGGGGCGGCTTACAGAAAACACATTGCGCATGAGCACGATTAGGTTTGCGATAAGCGCGAGCATTATTATAAGCGCGGGCACAGGCGCGTAAAGCAAAAAGAATATAGGCGACCACATTGCGTTTAATATGATGTTGATTATAAAGCCTATAACCGCGGGGCGGCATACATCGCGCTTGGAAACAGCGTGCGCAAAGGAAATTGCAAGCAGCACATAAAGCACTGTCCATACCGCGCCGAAAACCCATGGCGGCGGCTGTATAGGCGACAGCACAAGGTTTTGATACCATGCGGAGGTTGTGTCCGTCAGAAACGATGCAATGACCGCGCCTGCTGTGGTGATACCGACGGCGCAGAGCACGCGCACTATGCGCATATGTTTTTCGTGCTTATCCTCTTCCATTTTGTAGGTCATAACAAACATAATGTTACCTCCTTTTTGTTCGGGGTCATCCGAAGCCGATATAATTTACAAGGCGCATTTTGTTTTTGTACGAGGCCGTTTTTGTATGCTATTTTACGGATTCCCTTGCAAAATAACGTAAAAAGCTGATATAATAAAGCAATAGTGAAACGCTGCGTCCGATAGCATTTTAGTAACCGAAAAGCTGTACGGATAAACGACGCGTATCATTAAATTAAACTGAGTAGGGTATCCCTTTTACGGGAACTCGAGCGGAGGTAACTTATGAAAAACAAAACAAGGACGCTTACACTGACGGCAATATTGATTGCCATCACACTGATTTTCGGATTTACGCCTATCGGCTATATTGCGACACCCTTTGGGATTGTAATTACGCTGATGTGTCTGCCTGTTATAATAGGCACGCTGACGCTTGGGTGGAAGGCGGGGCTTGCGCTGGCGGCGCTTTTTGCAATCACAAGCATTGCAAAAATCCCCACGGATGTTTTTGGGCCGACACTTCTTGCGTATAATCCGTTTATGCTGATGGTGAACATAATTGTGCCGCGTATACTTATTCCGTTTGTGGTATTCGGCGTTTATCGCGCAATGCGCACCAAAAGTGAGCTTGTGAACATCGGTGTGGCGGCGGTTATGGGATCGCTTACCAATACGGTGCTGTATCTTACGTTCTTGTATGTGTTCTTTTCCACGGTGGTGGCGGGCGCGGTGATACTTTCTGTGGCACTGTTAAACGGCATTATCGAAGCGGTGGTTGCGGCGCTTTTGTGCCCGCCTATCGTGCGCGCTTTAAAGAAAACAGTACCGACGTTAGAAAATTTTGCGTCTGTTAAAAGGAGAACAAATAACGAATGATATTTGTAATGGATGTGGGCAATACTAACATTAAGTGCGGACTGTTTAAGGAAAGCATGTTGGCGCATTCTTTTAGGATGACTACAGATATAGATGCAACCTCTGACCAATACGGCATAGAGATGATACAGTTTTTTGATTATCTTAAACGAGCGCCTGAGGATGTGGACGGCATAATTATTTCATCCGTAATTCCGTCAATCAACTATACGCTCGAGCATATGTCGCGTGAATATTTTAAGAAAAAGCCTATGTTTGTAGGGCCGGGCATCAAAACGGGCATCAACATTAAATATGACAACCCAAAAGAGCTCGGGACGGACAGAATTGTCAATGCGGTGGGCGCGTATGAGCTGTTCGGCGGGCCTGTAATAACGGTGGATTTCGGCACGGCTACAAGCTTTGGGGCAATTTCGGCGCAGGGGGATTTCCTCGGAGGGGCGATATGCCCCGGGCTTAGAATTGCGTCTGATGCGCTCACCGAAAATGCGGCGAAGCTGCCGCGTATAGAGCTTAATCGCCCGCAAAAGGTGATAAATAAAAACACCATATCCTCTATGCAGTCGGGCATAATTTACGGTTATGTCGGGCAGGTGCAATATATTGTGGAAAAGATGAAAGCGGAAATGGGCGGCGCAAAGGTTGTCGGAACGGGTGGTTTTTCAGGGCTTATTGCGCAGGAAACAAATTGTATTGATGAAATCATACCGACGCTTACGCTTATCGGTTTGGAAAAAATTTACATGAAAAACTGCTGACGCAGTATGAAGCGAGGACGACATATGAAAAACATAAAAGTTGCAATTCTTGGAATGGGCACTGTGGGCGGCGGAATATATGGGCTTATTGAAAGAGAGCAAAAAAATATTGAGCACAAGGAAAATATTCATATTGAAGTAAAAAAGACACTTGCGCTGAATTATGCAGTGGAGGTCCCTAATGAGAAAAAAGCGAAGAACATAGATGAAATTATAAATGACCCTGAAATTACCGTGGTGGCGGAGGTAATGGGCGGACAGCATCCGGCTAAGGAATTTATTATGGCGGCGCTTAAGGCGGGGAAGACGGTCGTATCTGCGAACAAAGATATGATTTCGCAAAATTGGCCCGATCTTGAGGGCGCGGCGCGCGAGGGCGGCGTAGGATTTTATTTTGAAGCGGCGGTAGGCGGCGGAATACCTATTTTGCGGGCGCTTAATGATTCTATGCAGGCAAACAGCATAAATGAAGTGTATGGTATCGTAAACGGTACTACAAACTATATACTCACAAAGATGGATGATGAGGGCAGAGATTTTGACGATGTGCTGAAAGAGGCGCAGACGCTTGGGTATGCGGAAGCGAACCCGACGAGCGATGTAGAGGGGCTGGATGCGCGTTACAAGCTTTCGATTTTAGCGTCTATGGCATTTCACGCGCGTATACCGGTGGATAAAATTTATTGCGAGGGTATCACGAAAATCACCAAAACTGACATTGAAATCGGCAGAGAGCTGGGGCTTGTTGTTAAGCTTTTGGCAATCGGCAAAAAGGATGAAAACGGCGTTGTGGAGGTGCGGGTGCATCCGACCATGATACCTAAGGATCATGCGCTGGCGAGCATTAAGGGTTCGTTTAACGCGATTTTTATAAACGGCAGTGCGGTAGGGGAAATGATGTGGTACGGCAAGGGCGCGGGAGATTTTCCGACGGCGAGCGCGCTTGTTTCGGATATGATTTATGCGGTGCACAACGCGGAGCATCCGCGGTATGCGACATTTGAAAACAGCTATGACGCACACAATGTGAAATTTAATGATAATTGGCTTACAGAATATTTTATTCGCACGGTTGTGCAGGATAAGCCCGGGGTGCTGGCAAAAATTGCGGGTATTTTCGGCAAGCACGACGTTAGTATTGAAAGTGTTATTCAAAAAGGTGCAAAGCGCGGGGAGGACAGCGCGCCGCTTATTGTGGTAACGCATAAAGCGCATGAAAAGGATTTGCAAAAGGCAATAGAGGAAATCAAGCAAATGGACGCGGTTATAAGCATTCCGAGTTGTATCCGCGTGGAAAAGCAATCTTAGGAGGAAGACGAAATGGTTATCGGTAAGCATAAGGCGGAAACGGTGGACAAGCTTGGCGGGTGCGGCAAGGGCAGCGCGCAGCTTTATCATTGGCTGGGGGACTCTCCGGCGTGCCCGAATCTTGCGCTTTTATCCACAATTACGCTTGAGCGTGGAGCAACGGTGGGGGATCACGCGCATCACGGTGAGGCGGAGGTTTACTGTATCACGCAGGGCAGCGGGGAATATAACGACAACGGAAAAACCGTTGATGTTGCGGCGGGAGATGTAACGATTTGTTATAAAGAGGAAACACATGGGCTTAAAAACACAGGTGACGGTGAGCTTGTGTTTCACGCGATTATCATCGAGGGGTAGTATGAAAGGAGCAAAGTTATGGATTTAACATGGTTATGGATTTTAATCGGCATAGTGGCGGCAATAATTGTTATTATTGTAGTTTGGTACATTGCTGCGTACAACAGTTTTATAAAAATGAAAAACAGCATCGAGGAAGCGTTTGCGACCATTGATGTGTATTTGAAAAAGAGATTTGACCTTATTCCTAATTTAGTGGAAACCGTGAAGGGGTATGCGTCGCATGAAAAAGGAACGTTTGAGCAGATTACGGCGGCGCGCGCAAGCGTGGCAAATTCCGGCAGCACGGAGGAACGTCTTGCAAATGAAAACATACTCAGCGGGACATTAAAAAGCCTTTTTGCAGTTGCGGAAGCGTATCCCGACCTTAAGGCGAACACGAACTTCCTTGATTTGCAAACGCAGCTTAACATGGTGGAAACGGACATTGCAAATGCGCGTAAATATTATAATGCGAATGTGCGGATGTTTAATACTAAGCTCGAAACATTCCCGACGCGGCTTATTGCACGCAAATTCGGGTTTGAAAAACAGCCTATGTATGAAGTGCCGAATGAAGCAGAGCGCGAAAATGTTAAGGTTAAGTTTTAACGTTGGCGGGAAACGGACAGCGTAAGAACGAAGAACAAGCCTTGATATGTCGGGGCACATTTGATAAGTTTATATTTTGCATTTTGAATAACCTACCACAGGCTATATTTGTGGTAGGTTATTAGTAAAGAGGGATTATGAAAAAAATATTATTGTTTTTGGCGGCGTTTGTTGTAATGCTTATTCCGTCTATGGGTTTTGCGGCGGATGCGAACTATGTGATTGAAGATTATCACAGAGAAATTACAGTGCATGAAAATAACACATACAGCATAGCCGATACAATGAGTGTTGATTGGCTTTCCGAGACACACGGATTGCGAGTGGATATTCCTACACGCGCGGAAATTACGCGGCGTTATGATGGGGAAATATATAAAGACACCTATCAAGTATTGGTGAGCGATATAACTGTGGATGGGCAGTTTGAAACAGATAAAAACGGCGACATCATGCAAATTAAAATCGGCGACCCCGATAAATATGTAACGGGCAAAAAAAATTACAGCTTTGGATATAAGTTTGACCCCGGTGATAATAAACGTCCGCAGTTTGACGAGTTTTATTTTAATTTGATAGACCCGACGTGGGCAGCGCCTATAAACAAGTTCTCATTCGTGATAAATATGCCTAAGGATTTTGACGCCAAAAAAATCGGGTTTTCGACGGGCGCGGCAGGGAATGAAGGATATAATACAGATGCGCTGAAATTTAAGGTGGAGGGCAACACTATCACAGGCACGATTGATCATAAAGTCGCGCCATATGAGGGTGTGACTGTTCGCATAGAGCTTCCGAACGGGTATTATGTCGGGGCGCGCAGTGTGGGAAATATGCTTACGCCCGTACTTATTATAAGCGGAGCGGTGCTTTTGATATTGCTGGCTATGGTATTTATAAATGACAAACGCAAGCGCGAGCTTGAAACCGTGGAGTTTAACCCACCCGAGGGCATGAATCCGGCGGATGTAGGCTTTATTATTGATGGAATTGTGGAGGATAAGGACGCTGTTTCGCTGCTTATTTATTGGGCGGATCAGGGAAATATAGAAATTCACGGTGAAGACGAAAAAAATGTGGGATTCAAAAAAATAAAGGATTTGCCCGAAACGGCGAACGATTATGAACGCACGTTGTTTGACAAGATGTTTGAGGGCAATCGGGAAACCATATATATAGATGATATGCAGTACAAATTTGCGGGCACCATTACGGCGGTCAAGAAACGCGTAAAGGATAAATTTGAAACGGATGAAAACCGTGTGTTTACTAAAAAATCATTGGTGATGCAGGGGATAGCGACGGCGCTTTCTGTGCTGCCTATGGTTATTATGCTGGTGCTCAGCATATATATTGATATATATGATTGGCTTTATGCGGGGATGTTTGGTCTGTTGGCGTGGGGGTTCGGCGGGACTGTCACCGGACTGCTTTGCAAAAACATCAACAAATGGAAGTCGGAAAAGCTTTCTACAAAAATGGGCGGAGCAATTTTGATGGTGCTCGGTATTGTTGTTTATTTGACAGCAGTGGCGGTGCTCAGTGCGAACACATTTGGCGTGTGGGTGCTTGCACCGACGCTTATTACAGTGGTGCTGATGCTTCTTACAGCGCAGATGCGCCGCCGCACAGAGCAGGGAGCGCAATGGGCAGGACGTATTTTGGGGCTTAAGCATTTCATTGAAACGGTGGAAGCGGACAAGCTGAAGCTAATGGTAAATGATGACCCGCAGTATTTTTATCATATATTGCCGTATGCGTATGTGTTGGGCGTGACGGATAAATGGGCGAAACAGTTTGAAAGTATCGCGGTAGAGCCGCCAAACTGGTACTATGGCTATAATGGTTCGGTGTTCTCGGCAATATGGTTTGCGAGCATGATGTCGGATTCTATGCGCTATACGCAGCAGAATATGGGAGCTACAAAAGGCGGCGGCGGCGGCGGTATCGGCGGCGGCGGTGGATTCTCGGGCGGCGGATTCTCGGGCGGCGGATTCGGCGGCGGCGGCGGAAGCTGGTAAGAGCATAAAACAGTAAAGGAAAACGTCGGCGGAGGTATCGGGCGGCGGATTCGGCGGCGGCGGCGGAAGTTGGTAAGAGTGC